>SLFB01000024.1 GCA_007124475.1 Vibrio sp.
CATAACCCCAATAAATAACGCATAAACAAAGTCAGGAATCATCAGCCATTGGATCTCTAATGCACTCGCCCACTGCGAAATATAACGTGCGCCAACGACACAAATGATGAGAAAAAATAACTGTTCCACGACTTTTTTTGCCGTCACTTTATCTTCTTCGTTTTCATTGTAGGTTATGATTTCTGGATGACGCTCATGAGTTTTAGAACCTCGACCATACTGAGACTCCATATTGTGCTTATTGATTAAACGTTGTGCCACCGGGCTGCCAATTAAGCCACCAATGATCAAACCAAACGTTGCTGATGCCATGGCTATCTCTAACACATTATCAAAGCCATACATGTCTTGGAAAGTTTGCGCCCAAGCAGCCCCTGTTCCATGACCACCGGATAAGGTAATTGAGCCAGCAACCAACCCCATTAGAGGGTCTAAGCCCAAAGCGGTTGCCATAGACACACCGATACCATTTTGAATGATGATATAAAACGAAGCGATCCCTAAGAAAAGAAACACTTTCGCCCCTCCTTTCAATAGCTGAGTGTAATTGGCGGCTAAACCCACCGTAGCAAAAAACATCAACATGAAAGTGCTTTGTAGTGGCAGATCAAATGCTACATCAATACCATAGGCATGTAATATACTGATTACACAAGCAATGATTAAACCGCCAACTATAGGTTCAGGAATGTTAAACTGACTGAGTATAGGGAGTTTGGCATTAACGAAATGGCCCAAAAATAATACACTAATTGCAACTAAAAAAGACTCAAGAGCCCCAATAGAAATTAAATGATTCATACTGCCTCATCATAATTTTCTCTTCATCCTCCCTGATGAGTGAGTGTTTATTGAATAATCTACTCAATTGTCAAACTCATAACGCTTATTGTGCAACGACAATATCCCGACAACCACAAATCGTAACCTGATTGGTTATAACTCTAACGCTTTGTGTACAGGTATGATTTAAGCTGTTTTATCGAGTCACAGGCCATCAAGGTATAGGCTTGTTTGCCCCCGTTCAGCTTTTTATAAACAGCGGCAATTGATCCGCATTTCCATTGCGTTATTCGTTATAAGAGTGTGTGCATCTCGGCCAAAAGGCTTCCTTAACTACGCAGAAGCACAACGACAATTGATTAGGTTGATAGCTATAACCCTATTCCATTTTTCCGCGAGGAACAGACGAGAGTTCAAAGCTCTGACCTGAAATTTACTTGTCCCAATCGTAGTAAAAGACTCTATCTCATGAGTAGTTAGCGAGATGAAACCAAGGGAATAATCAAGTTTGCAACAGGTTATGTGGCTATAGCCCGGCCGGACTATAGCACAAGAATGGCAAATTTAGGTAATACTAGGCTATTGCAAGTGGATGGATCGTTGCATTTTTGTGACAAAAATATTACAAACACTGTCCCAGTAAGGGGAATGATTGGCGAGTATGCGCTAAAAAGTCAGTCATAACTATAAAAAGTCAGTCATAACTAACGGGCGATGGTGGCACAACCTGAACTGGAAAACCATTTTGAGCGGCAACTGCAGCGCGCGCGCGCGCATCTGAACGATTTGATGCACTTAACCACCATGTTAGCTCCATTGGTAAATCAAGGGATTTTTTACTGCCGTCACTACGCGTTAAAGGTTCATGCACCTCAAGATATACACTACGATCCGGTTCAAGGCTCATTTTGATTGGCTCATCAATAATGCGTACTTTTACTCCCCGCCCTACTTGATGAAATAGCCACTCGATATCTTTCGGATCCATACGAATGCAACCAGCGCTCACCCGCATACCAATACCAAAATCTTTATTAGTACCGTGGATTAGATATTGTCCAGATCCATAGGCAAGACGCATGGCATAATCACCCATAGGATTATCAGGGCCAGCCGGTACAACCGCAGGTAACTCAATACCACGTTGTCGATATTCATTACGTATCGATTGAGGAGGCGTCCAGGTTGGATTGCGCCGCATTTGGCTAATTTGAGTCGTCATCTCAGGGGTATCTCTACCAATGCGTCCAATACCAACTGGGAAAATATGCACTTGATTGGTATCAGGCGGAAAATAATACAAACGCAGCTCAGCGAGGTTGATCACTATACCTTGATAATCGACTTCAGGAAGAATCACTTGCGAAGGGATAGTGATCACTAATCCTGGTTGAGGAAGAAAAGGGTCTACCCCTTTATTCGCCGCCATTAAAGCCAAAAAGCCAACATCATATTGGTTAGCGATCTGAGCGAGTGTCTGTCCTTCTTGTACCTTGTGGTATTGAATATGCCCAACTAAACGGCTGCCTTGCTCGGGCAAGTCAAATACCCTTGCTTGCAACGAAAAACAAAAACCGAACCAAATTAAACAGATTAGCAATCCACTACGCGCCATGAATATCATTATCCTTCGCTTGTTTATAAAGGCTTAAGGTTACTTCCCTTTCTGTTTTGTGATCAACGATTGGGGCTGGGTATGACAAAGACTTAACACTCGGCCACTTCCAAGGACTATGAATATAAGTCGCTGGCACCTTGGCCAACTCTGGCAACCATTGACGTATAAATTGGCCGTCGGGATCAAAACGCTCACCCTGAGTGATGGGGTTAAAAATTCGAAAATAAGGCTGACCGTCGCAACCGGTGGAGGCGCACCATTGCCATCCTCCATTATTGGCGGCATAGTCGCCATCGATTAATTGCTGCATAAAATAGCGCTCTCCCCAATGCCAATCGATGTGCAAATCTTTGGTAAGAAAACTCGCTACCACCATTCTCAGTCGATTATGCATCCAACCGGTTTGATTTAACTGCCGCATGGCCGCATCAACAATAGGATAGCCGGTTTTACCTTCACACCAACGTGCAAAAGCAACGTTATCATTCTGCCACTGCAATCGATCTCCCCATCGATGAAAGGCTTTCCCTTTCGATAGCTTAGCTTCAAAAGTCAATAAGTGCTGATAAAACTCACGCCAAATCAACTCACTAAGCCAAACGTCCGCTCCTGAAGACAACGTCCCTGAATCAGACTGAGCATACATTCGAGCCAGGCATTGTCTAGCAGAAAGCATCCCTATGGCTAAATAAGGAGAGAGTTGACTGGTCGCCTCCAGCGCGGGATAGTCACGTTGTTGGTGATAACGATGTAGCGCTTGATGACAAAACTGGCGTAACTTATCACGCACGGTGTCAAAATCTACTGGCCACGATTCACTGGATATACGAGGGAAGTCAAAGCGACAGGCAATACCCCAAAGTGCTTCGTGGCCATCAATCAATAATTGGTTGACTACGGCAGCAGAGGGTTTGGTGATTGTCGGAGGTGAAAAACGAGTCAGCCATGCGCGTTTAAAAGGGGTGAACACTTTAAAGTACTCCCCTTGCTTATTTAACACCTGACCAGGGGCAACAATACATTTGTCATCAAAGGCGCTCCAAGTAATGCCAAGATCAGCTAACCCATGCTCCGCATGACGATCACGTTGTTGCTCATTCCATTCATAATCACGATTCACCAGCACTTGATTAACTCCTAGCTGCTGGGCTATGGCAATAATGGTTTGACTCGCTTGTTGATAATCCGACACCTGCTGGTACAACAAGGGGATATTCAACGCGATTAGCTCTTGTTGTAAAGCAAACAATCTGCGATAAATGAAATCCGCTTGAATAGGCGCTAAATCCTGTTGCTGCCACTGCTCAGGGGTAGCAATAAAAATCGCCGTAACGGGTTCGCCGCTGGCAATGGCATGATCTAACGCAGTATTATCGATGCTGCGAAGATCGCGACGTAGCCAAACCAGTTTCATTCCTTATTCTCCGAATTAATAAGTGTCTCTAAAACACTAGTGAGCACTAATCGCTCTCCTACTAATGCCTGCATATCCGTTAATGACTCACGCTGCGGCTCAGATAAACCTCGATAAGAAAACAGGCAAATCTGCTGCCAATCATTGAGCCGAGGATGGCTCACTAGACCACTCATATCATCAACGCTTTCAAGTAGCGTGACATCAAACCCCTTCTCTGCCCAACTCACTGCCCATAACCAAGCCAACACGCTACCATAAGCATCAAAACTGATGCATAGGCAAGGGCCTCGTTGAGCCGCTTTGTTTTCTGACTCCAACACACTAGATAACTTACTCAGCATCAAGTGGTTAAAGAGCCCCTTTTGTAATGAACGTAACGGACCTTTGACTTTATCGAGCGCTTCAATAATCGGTAAAATAAACTGGCCTTCTACAATACCCAACGGATATTCTTTCATCACCGTCGCAATGATATTGGCAGCTTTTGCCCTCTTAAGATTGGCTAAAGCATCCAGAAGCTGCGCACAGGCGTCTAACTGGCCACGAACGTCGACAGTTTCGAGGTCTAACATGGCTTGGTTATCTAATAATTGACTCACTTTGCCAATCGATACCCCTTTAAGTAGCCAGCTTTGGATCATCTTGATGGTTTGCACATCCTGCTCGGAATACAGACGATGACCTTTTTCTGTGCGCTGAGGCTGTAATAAATTATAGCGCCGTTGCCAAGCACGAAGGGTCACAGGTTTAACGCCAGTAACTTCAGCCACCTCGCGGATTGCATAATATTTTTCGTTATAGTCCATAACGTAACCTCAACGTTTGTGGATGAGGCTGTAGGTAACGTTGCTGCTCTAAATAGGGATCAGGATACATAGACAAATAGTGCCTAATTAAAGTCAAGGGGGCCAATAAAGGCAGTAGACCTTGACGATATTCATTAATCACTTGAGCTAATTCTGCTTTTTGATCGGAGGTTAAAGAACGTTTAAAATAACCTTGAATATGCATCAGTACATTGGTGTTGTTTTTACGACTAATTCGGTGCGTAAGGGCTTGCATTAATCCAAGCCGATATTGTTCGATAAAATCCGTCACAGAATACTGGCTAACATTGGCAACCAATTGACCCAGCGCTTTATAAGACAGTGGATGGTGAGCCATAAGTAATAGTTTATAACGCGAGTGAAATTGAACCACTTTGCCAGCCGTAGGCTGACTACCCAGTGACTGATAAAAATCATGTAAACAGAATACTCGCGCAACAAAATTTTCTCGTAATACCGGATCGTTGAGTCTTCCATCCTCTTCAATCGGTAACCAAGGCATCCGCTGCATCAGTTGTTGGGTATACAAACCAACACCATTTTTCTCTGCGCCACCGTTCACGTTATACACCTTGACTCTCTCCATACCGCAGGTTGGCGACTTAGCACAAACAATGTATCCGGCTAGATTCTGCTCCTGCAGCTGTTCAATTTTTTTATGTGAATAATCGAGTAAAGCAGCAGTATGATCTTGACTAGCATCTTTAGTCTCAACCAAGGAGATACGCTCTTCATCAGACATCAAGCGTATCGTAGGCCTTGGTACTGGCAATCCCATTCCGACTTCCGGACAAACAGAAATAAAATCAAAAAATTGCGCTAACTCTTTGGTCACAAAATGGCTGATCTTGTGCCCCGAATCAAACCGTACAGGTTGACCAAGAACACAAGCACTAATGCCTACTCGAATAGGAATGGATTGCATAGATATTCCTCCATAGGAAGGGTAATACATTAACTACAGTCGGGTATATCCAAACGGCTCGACATTGCAGCGTCAAGCAGAAGAGTTATACAATAATTTACTTTGTATAAGTTATAGCACAGCATCAGAAAGTTATACAATTTTTTTTCTTGTATAGCTAAATCACGCTTAAATTAATCAATAGACTCAAACAAATTAGATTTGCAGAGTGGTGGTAAGCAAGTTCATCGCCATGAACATAGACAAACAATGTAATCAGGATGAACGAACGTAGCCTCCCAGCAACTGACAGTAGGCAGGGTATACTTCAGGAAAGGGATAAAGTGACCTTGAGACTGCTGCGAATTTTGCCTGTTTCTCACTCAGATTGACGAAGCTGCAGCCTGTTCTTGGGCAAATAAACGATTGCCAAAACAAATTAAACAGATTTAGTTATCAATATGCCAAGACCATTGAGAACGAGCCTGTTTTGTGACTAAGATCTCATGGGATACTGGTATGACAAGCTAAGATAGCAATTAATGAATATTGAGCAGCCAACAAAATCAGTAATTACTGACTGGCAAGCACATCACTTTGGAGAAATAATTATGGCGACCCCACATATTAACGCACAAGCCGGCGCATTTGCAGAAACCATCTTAATGCCAGGCGATCCGCTTCGCGCCAAATTTATTGCAGAAACCTATTTAGAAGACGTCACGCAAGTTTGCGATGTACGTAACATGTTTGGTTACACTGGTTTTTACAAAGGCGTTAAGCTGTCAGTCATGGGCCACGGCATGGGTATTCCATCTGCAAGTATCTATGTGCATGAATTACTTGCTGAATATGGCGTGAAAAATATTATTCGTATTGGTAGCTGTGGCGCGGTACGTGATGATGTGAATTTAATGGATGTGGTTATCGCTATGGGTGCATCCACTGACTCCAAAGTCAACCGTATCCGTTTCGCGGGTCATGATTTTGCCGCCATCGCTGATTACCACTTACTAGAAACTGCAGTGAATCAAGCTCGCACCCATCAAATCCCGGTAAAAGTTGGTAATGTTTTCTCTGCTGATCTTTTTTACACTCCAGAGCCTGAAGTATTTAGCACCATGAATAAGCTAGGTATCTTAGGTGTTGATATGGAAGTGGCTGGTATTTACGGTGTCGCGGCTGAACACGGCGCTCGCGCACTCGCGATTTTGACCGTTTCTGACCACATTGTGCGTGGCGAGAAATTGAGCTCAGAAGAACGTCAAAAATCGTTCCATGAAATGATGACGGTTGCCCTCGATACCGCCATCAATCTTTAATTTACCCCGAGGGGGAGATCGTGTCTAACGACCAACTACCGGCGGCTGCTGACGGTTTGCAACTCAACTTTTGTAAAACATTGGCGTGTGATAACTTTGGCTTGAGTGATGCAAAATATTATGTTTTGCAACATGCAAACCCAAAGCGACCGACGATGGTTTGTCGTGAGTGTGGAGCTTTCCCCCCCTTACTTAACAATCGCGATGTGCTCAATGAGCTACATCGCTTGCGTCAGCAACACAGTGATGGTTTACCCGCCTGTCGGCGCGAAAACTGTCAAAACTTCGGCTTATCGGTTCATACGCACAAACACCTTTACCATGCTTTTGGTTACAGTGGCGATAAACAACGCTATCGCTGTAAACAGTGTCATTCCACTTTTGTCGACAAATGGTCAGGGGCCAATCACAAGCTTCTATTACAAGAAAGTCTACTCGGCCTATTATTTACTGGTTATGCCGTCCGCGATATCTGCCGTAAGCTAAAAATAAACCCGAAAACGTTTTATGATCACGTTGAGCATATTGCCAGTCGTTGTCGACGTAAGTTAGCGACCATTGACGCTCGCTGGGTCAATCATGCGACAGACTATCAATTGGCGTCGTACTATATGCCGCTGCAACCAAACAGTAATAATGGCGCATTATGGATAACCACTGGCGATGCCCATACCGGTTATATTTTATGTCAGCACGTAAATTATTCTCGGTTAGATGAACCTACAGGTTTAAAAGAACACGACCCTTATCAATTACCGGCACGGTTCGTTCATGGTGACTATTCTGCCGAGTCTAACCTCCCCTTGCCCTTTCCAGCTAGCAAACTGAAAGAGAGAATTGATCAAAAATATCAAATCATTTTAGCCAGAGGTAATGTTGAAGATCCAATGGGCAACCTAGTCTCATTCAATTACCCATCTTGCGGAGCACTTATTCGCCCGCCCTATACTGCCTATGCTCATTATCTGCATGTTCTAGATATGTGTGAGAGCGGTAAACCTATCAGCATATTCATGCCACAAGATCCGCTATTACGTTCAGCATCCATGAGTGTCTGCCTACCAAGGATTCAAAGTCAAACCGCACATTTAATGTATGTGGAGCAAGATGCCCAATGGCAACAAAATCAAACATTTGACAATATTGATATAGTAAGAATGGGGTGGTGGCGCGATCGCTGGGCGATTATTAATCGTGAGCATTCAGCCAAAGGCGTGTGTTATTTAGCCGGCAATCGCCCAGATGATGCTTATTGGTTATCTGTCGCTTCCACTCAACAAATTGAATTCTATCAATGTCGGTTTCAGCTGTTGTTTGATTCATTAATTAACGAACCGCGTCGTAAACTGCGTCCCGGTGGCATTTTACCGCTCTTGGATATTTTCCGAGCGTGGCATAATCTTTGTTATCAAGACAAAAATGGTTATACCGCCGCACAAAATTTGGGCGTAACAGAAAAACCACTCACATTACGAGATCTCTTGGCCTAATAACGGCTAGAACACATTTATTGACTCATATCCTTTCTTAATTAAAGTTGAATCGTGTAGCATAAACACTTAACCACGGCCATACTATACCCAAACCACTTAGCATGGCGGGTAGGCGGCAGAGAGAGCTTCCCATGAGCACAGACAGACGATGTGATTGACATGAGCGAAGGTAGCTAGCAGCTTCCAGTAGCAAGGGTATAATAAAGATTAATGGATAAGTGATAAAGGAATGAACGCTTGGAGAAACGTGCAAGCATACCGAAACTAGAGTTAGCTAGGCTCAAGCAACGTATTGAGCTCGAACCTGATCACATCGTTTCTCTCGCTGAAAACTATTTGTTACCAGCCACAGCAGCTAATAATGTGCACGATATACAGCAATTGCAGATTATCTTATCTCGCTGCGCTGCGGCGAAAGGGGACTATCCGTCAGGATTAAAGCTGATCAAACAAGCGCACCAAATACAAAATGAGCTTGATAATGACGACTCTCTAGCTGAAATCTTTCATGTTTACGCTCTGCATTTTTCTGGGCAAGGTAAACACTATACCGCCCAGCAATACTGGATAAATGCACTAGAGCAAGCCTCTTGGTCAGATGAGCAAGACATCTTAATCGAGAGTCTTATCGGTCTTGGCACCATATGGCGAATACATCACCATTATCACCTCGCTTGCTCCACCCATGAACTGGCCGTCAATGTGGCCAATAAACATCGTTCAGCAGCACTTGAAGGTAAAGCACGTATTTTATGGGCATGGGATTTATATCTACTCAATCAACACTTAGATATGCTGTCGGTTCTTGATGGGGCAGAACAAGCGCTAGATAGCCATGTTGAGCAGATATGGCAAGCGCAAATTTGCGAGTTTAGAAGCCTAGCGTTATTAGGGCTAGAACGCTTGACGGATGCTGAACAAGCGGCACAACGTGCTCACCAGCTTGCTGATCAACATAACTTACCTCGAATGAAAGCCCACGCTTACCTGTGCCGGGCGCGATTAGAGTTAATTCGCGATGAGCTAAACAGTGCGATGCAATTGCTTTATTTAGCCGAGCAGTCGGCGCAACAGTTTGCTGATCACGGATTATTGGCACAAATTTACTCTCAACAAGCCACGGTTGCTGAGCAAGCGAACGACTATAGCAATGCTTTAATAGCGTTTAGAAACTATCGACGACTCTGTCACACCATGTCGCGCCAACAAGCTCAACAAAAAGCCACCGACAAAGCGCGCACCTCTAAATTTCAATTGGAACAACGTGCGATCAAACTCATCCATCGTGTTCGTTCACAGTATGAATACGACCCTAATAAGCACTTATCTCATGTTGTTTCCGAAAATGACTGGTGGGAGCAACTGATGCTCTGTAAAGCTGAACTCAGTTATAGTGGTCATTGCGTGGTGATTATCTACCACGAGAACCCGGTCTATTTAGAAGCATGCACCGCCAGTATTCATGCCTTATGTGTTCATCCTGATCGATTATCACGCCTGAGCCCAAATCATCTTGGTTTACTGCTTGCTGAAACAGGTATAAAGGCCAAACAAATGAGCCAATCGATTGTCAATGTATTGGATGCATTTCCTTGGCAACGCAAAGGACTGGAAGAACAGCCTCCTACATTAACTCAATACGATATTTTACGTTTTCCATTTACCCTGGAACAATTAGAACAAGTCGCAGCACAGGATCAATAACATGGAAGTATTATTGAATAAAATTCAAGCAGCAGGGTTGGATGTAACGGCAGTAAATGGGGAAGAAGCGATTAATCTTTGGCAATATATCCAACACCATATTGCCAGTAATGCCGAAGAGCAAGCATTTTGCCTGAGCCTAAGCGCCGACTATCGAGCAAAACAACAACAGAGCTTGCAAAGTGCTGAAGATCTTGAGCACGCTTTAGCTTTACTGCATGAAAGCAATCATATTGAGCTGAAATTAAGTATTCATCAAAGCCTTAGCCAACGATTTATCGAGCTGACTCACTATCATCAAGCGCTTAATCACTATCAGATTATGTCACAATTAGCGGCTTACCATGGTTATATTGATCCGTTTGTACAAGCAGTACTTGGCATGGGCAATCTATGTTATGCCTATGGAGATTATCAGCGGGCGCTACGCTATTACCAAAAAATTGATGCTTTAGAGCACATCATAACCAGTCGCTCTCTGCGATTACGCTACAAACTTCACATTATCGCCTGCTATATCCAACTCAAGCGATTGTCCGACGCTCAGCAATTACTAGATATCTGTAAGCAACTTTCGCCATTGGTCGATAACCCAACTTTAAACGGGCAAATTACCCTGTTTCAACAACAGGTCTATCGTCAACATGGTGATGTCAATCAAGCGATCAATTGCGTTAAAGGCATCCAATACATGGGTGGCCATCGTCAATCCATCTGGCTATCAAATCGGATTCGGATTGAACACGCCTACTGCTTAGTTGAGCTAAATAAAATACCACTCGCTATCTTACTTTTGACCCGCGCCGAAAAATCGCTTGACCAACTTGCCGACCCCAGCTTACAACAAAGTCTATACCAAGCCTTTAGTTATATTTATGAGCAATCTGGAGACCATAAACAGGCATTAGATTATGAAAAAAAAGGTTTTCAATTAGAAGCTGAACTTATTCGCTCCTTACCAATAGGTGAGTTAGGTGCCACTCAGCTACGCCGCTTGTCACGTTTACAACCGCAACTGAAACTGGTCTTGTCAGAGCAAGAAAATCGCGAACTAAAACAGACCACTGAGCACCAAAAAACTGAAGTAGCGATGTTACAACAAGACGCACTCACCGACCCGCTCACTCAACTGCATAATCGCCGCTGGCTTGATAGAAAATTCAAACAGTTATTGCATGATGAACTCTCATTCGCCCTGTTAGTTATCGATATTGATCACTTTAAATTAATTAATGACACATACAGCCACTTAATTGGCGATCAAGTACTGAGCCAGGTCTCAGCGCATTTAGCGCAATATTTTAACTTTACTGGAACCTCTTGTGTTCGATTTGGCGGTGAGGAATTCTTAGTCATTATTGAGCACTGCTCGCTAGCACAAGCGGTCAGTCATGCGAATACATTTCGTACTATGGTAACCGAACTAAATTGGCAAAGCATACTGGGTGAGCGCTGTCTTACGGTAAGTATCGGTGTGACGCTACATCGAGATGGTGAGCATAGCCAACGCACTTTTTATCGCGCCGATAAGGCGCTGTATAAAGCCAAAGCGAATGGCCGCAATCAAGTGTGTAGTGAATAGCCTCAGCCATTGGCGTTCAGACGACCAACCAATAAACAAAAAACCATTATTAAAAAATAAACCTGATGAACAATAGTGACCCCAATAGTAAAATCAACTACCAACCCATTCAAAATCCTAATAGTATTGGCTGTGGAATATACATTTATTATTTGATTACGGGCGAAATGGATTATTTTATCATAAACTCAATCTTGTACTGGCAATAAGCTAATCATAACTTTTTACTTGAAGATGAAGCCGTATTGGCTAGACTTGCTTACCCTAATCACATTGTCTATCTGTGCTGATAGGAACAAGCTTATTTGCTGACTAGCTGCATTCCCAAGTTGTTTGAGTAGAAAGCTCTTCAGCTTCAGTACATTGACACAAAAAATAAAACTATAACAACGGTAAGCTATACACTGACAACGCAGGTCTATTTATGAATACAACGTCATCGGCAATCAAAAATACTAGCTCTCAAGAACGAGTAGCAAGTAACTCAATGGCTGAAACGCAACTCAATACGCTGGATGCTTTAGCGATGATCGACCATGGTAGCGAACTTACCTTAAGTATTACCACTCCTGTAGGTACGAAGTTCCTCTGTCAAACGGCGTTTATTGGCACTCACTCTAACTCTCATATGCTGATCGAAACACCACAGGTATCAACCAATGATTTAAGCTATTTTTTTCAACCAGGGTTTTGGATACACATTAGGGCGATTTCATCTCGAGGTGAGGGAGCAAAAATTTATTTTCGCTGCCAACTGCAGCACTTAATTAGTGAGCCCGCTACTTTACTTATTCTTTCCATGCCAAGTGCATTACAAATTAGCGCCCTACGCCAAGAGCCTCGCTACGAGGTCAACCTATCCGCAAAACTTATTGATGGGCAACAAAAGTTGGAATGTCAGCTCAAAGATCTATCACAGCATGGTTGCTGTATTGCCACTTCACCTTTGAGTCGACAAATAGAAATCAAATCGCCCATTAACTTAGAGGTTTACGCAAACCCCACATCTCGGCAAGCGATAACCTCGTTGACAGGAACGGTTTGCAATACTCAACGCTCCAGTCACTATGCCCGTTATGGTTTAAAATTCGACGAGGCGGGTCATAATAATGCCAAGACATTGTTGGAGAGCTTGCAATTGAACACTTAAAAATCCGGTTTGGTTGTCAAAAAGTGAAAAAAAACCAACCGCAATGAGGCGATTGGTTATGATTGGGTGAACAAAAACACGTTCACTAACAACGTCAGTTGATTAAAATGGCTCTCGGCTTAAAGAGCCACTTGCATTATGCACCACAAGTGCGTAACTGAGAAGTGCAACTAAGTGATTTAAGTATACTTTTTATCACTCCACTGATCCGACCATCGCAATCAATTAGGTTAGAAGCTTAGTGACAACTTAGCTATACTGCTAAGCCAATTATTACCCTTTCCAGGACAGTTATGCACCATCTCAGTACATTTTTAAAAGGGATTGCCATGGGGGCCGCAGACGTTGTACCGGGCGTATCAGGCGGCACTATCGCTTTTATCACCGGGATTTACGACACCCTGTTAGAAAGCATTCGTCGGATTAATCCTTACCTAATTCAGCATTGGCGACAACATGGTATCAAGTCAGCCTTTCAGTATATCAATGGCAGTTTTTTACTTGCTTTAGGGGCCGGCATTATCACCAGTATATTAACCCTGGCAAGACTGATTTCTTGGCTACTATTAAACCACCCCATTCCCACCTGGTCGTTTTTCTTTGGTTTAATTATCGTATCCGTTTGGCATATGCTGAAACAAGTTCAACAGCGAGATTTATCCCGTTTAACTGCCTTAATCTGTGGTGTGGTATTCGCTTACACCATCACCATGATTAATCCAATTGAACTTGATGTGACGACTTTTAGTATTATCATCGCCGGTAGTATTGCCATCTGTGCCATGATCTTACCGGGCATCTCTGGGAGTTTTATTTTGTTATTGCTTGGTATGTACGCACCGATTCTTAATGCCGTAAAGTCGCTGCAACTGAGCGTGTTAAGCCTGTTTATACTCGGTTGTATCATCGGCATTACCAGTTTTTCTCATCTTTTATCTTGGTTACTAAAACGCTATCGAGACATGACGTTGACATTGTTAACCGGTTTAATGCTCGGCACATTACCCAAAATATGGCCTTGGAAAGAAACCTTAACTTGGCGAATCAATTCTAGTGGTGAACAAGTGCCCGTTTTACAACAAAACTTACTGCCAACCACCTATGAGCAACTGACCCATGCCCCCTCTCAACTCGGGGTTGCACTTATTTGTATGTTAAGTGCGATCGTCCTAGTGCTCATATTAGAGAGAACCGCTCAACGTTAATCTTAAAGGGACAAAAGCAACTCGCTTTGTCCCTCCCTCATTTAGCAATGCAACTCCTTGCATCCAATAGCACTTTTTTCATATCAGAAAGCAATTAAAGCTAGACAGCAGATATTGACTAATTATTATTGGCTACCTTGTAGGGTCTGTTGACTTTGCGAGCTGAGTTTTTCAGCAGATGATAGGTCCAAACCACTTGCAATAGCAGGTAAACGGCCAGTAGCCAGGATATAACAAAATAATAAGACAGAGGTTCAATATACTCAAACAACTTGGAGTTGCAGGTAGGCGGCAAGTGAGTGACAAATCTGGCTGGAACAAATTTGAACAGCCGTAGGCTGGCCTGTGGTGAGAGCCACGGATGGCTCTCATACTCCCCATGAGCATAGATAGACTATGTGATTGGGGCGAACGAACGTAGCCAACCCCTGCAGCTTCAAGTCGGAAGGGTATACCTCAAACCATACAATTTGAAGTGGCTAATTCATTACTCAGCTAATGAGTAGCGAGTCAAAATGCGTTGCTGTGTATGCTTAGCAATAACGCCATAGCTTCAAGTTGCAAAGGTTGTCATCACAAGGTTAGTTGGTAACAAGGCACAAGATACAAAATGACTGACGCAATACTCGTTCAACTGCTCAATCAGCATGTATCAGGCCAAACTCTATCAATAATCATTTCAACATGGTGAACCGTGTTCTAGAAATGGATCCATAGATAAATACAGGGATAATTATGCAAAGCCACTCTATCTTTGCTCGTTTTGCTCGTGGCAATCTGGTTTTACAAATTTTAGCGGGGATCGTATTCGGTATTGCCCTCGCTGTTGTGGCACCAGAACAAGCAAAAAGCGCAAGTTTAATCGGAAATCTTTTCGTTGAAGCACTCAAAGCCGTCGCCCCCGTTTTAGTGTTCATTTTGGTTGCAGCTTCAATTGCTAATCAAAAAAAGAATCAACATACTTATATGCGTCCTATCGTTGTGTTGTACCTATTTGGTACTTTTGCAGCCGCGCTAACGGCCGTTTTACTCAGTTTTACTTTCCCTACCACATTAACGCTTGTTGATAGTGCGCAAGGTGCAACGCCCCCACAAGGTATCGCTGAAATCATTCAAACTCTGCTTTATCGTTTAGTCGATAACCCAGTCAACGCACTGTTGTCCGCTAACTATATTGGTATCTTAGCTTGGGCAGTTGGACTTGGTCTCGCTCTCCATCATGCATCAGATAACACTAAGTCTGTGTTTAAAGACCTAAGCTACGGCGTATCACAAATTGTTCGCTTTATTATTCGCTTAGCTCCTTTCGGTATTTTTGGCCTTGTTGCCTCCACCTTTGCCACTACCGGCTTTGAAGTATTGATCGGTTATGCGCATTTATTACTGGTGCTATTAGGCGCAATGTTAACCATGGCCTTAGTGGTTAACCCTCTGATGGTGTATATCAAGACAAAGCGCAACCCTTATCCATTAATCTTTTTATGCTTACGGGAAAGTGGCGTCACTGCGTTCTTCACTCGCTCTAGTGCCGCCAATATCCCCGTTAATATGGCGTTATGTGAAAAACTGAAACTTGATAAAGATACCTATTCTGTATCGATTCCGTTAGGCGCGACCATCAATATGGGCGGAGCGGCAATCACCATCACAGTATTGAGTCTGGCTGCTGTTAACACGATGGGGATTGAAATTGATATTTTAACGGCATTGCTATTGAGCTTAGTGGCTGCGATTTCTGCTTGTGGTGCTTCAGGCGTAGCTGGTGGATCGTTGCTTTTAATCCCGCTGGCATGTAGCTTGTTTGGCATTTCCAACGATGTAGCAATGCAAGTGGTTGCGGTTGGCTTTATTATCGGTGTTATTC
>SLFB01000108.1 GCA_007124475.1 Vibrio sp.
TATACCCAAGCCGCTTGGAGATCGTGGTATTGCTATTTCTCTCAGCTGAAAATGATTATTTATTGTTTATTGTTTATTGTTTATTGTTTAAATTGTCATCAAGTTGTCACATTGTAACGACATACTGTTTACCATTGAATTAGCATCGTCTTACGGACGTGCTGATAAGTGTATTTTACTCCCTATTAAATAACCTATTATACCCAAACAACTTGGCGTTGCAGCTAGACGGTAAGTAAGTTCATCCCTATGCGTATCGACATGCTACGTGAGTGGGACGCGCAAACCTAGCCATCAAACTCCGGCAGATTCCAGTAGGAAATGGATAAGCTTGTTTTAACAACGCAACGACTCAGGTTATTTGAGTAAGACATTGAGAACGACCAAATGACATTAAATCAATGGAATTGGCTCGGTGTCATGATCGCCTTGGCACTGCTGCTACTTTTTTAATTCTTTCACATATAGGTGCCATTTTCGGTCAACGAAAGTTGTTATAAAACGGCATCTCAATCACTCTATCTATGAACAACGTAGCGTTGTTGGTAGACGGTAGGTGAGCTCATGAGTATAGCCAATCTATGCTCCGGTGGTCAGCGAACATGAGTCCCCCTACCGCTTCGAGTCAAAAGAGAAAAACCAACGATGATTGCCGCTTAAGCTTGAGTTTTTTATCTTTAGTCCCCACTAATACTTCAACGACTCAAACGATCTGAAGCTGGAAGTAAATGGCAAGTGAGTTTATCGTCATGCGCATAGACAAACTATGTGATTGAGGTGAACAAAGCCAACCAACACCGCTACCGCTTCAAGTAGATAGGGTATAGCTAAGATAGGCACAACGTCATAAGGAATAATCATGCTGACTTCTCATTGTCACGAAGTATCCCAACACAACTTCCAAAATATACTCGCAACATCAGCCCAACAGCCGATCTTATTTTATTTTTGGGCACCAATGAGTGAAGAAAGTGCTCAATTGCTACCTGAACTACAGCAACTGGCGCAACAGTACGCTGGAGCTTTCGAATTAGCGACCCTCAACTGCCAGCAAGAGCAACAAATTGCCACACAATTTGGCATTCAGGCTCTACCGACCATCGCCTTATTTATCAATGGTCAGCCTGTGGATGGTTTAGGTGGCCCACAGCCTATTAGCGCTATCAGTGCTATGCTAGAAAAGCATTTGCCTAGTCAAGACGAACGCACCATTCAACAAGCTTTAGCCTTAATCAAAGATCAGCAACACACCCAAGCATTGTCTTTATTAACTCAACTGAGTGACGAATGGCAAAAGCATGGAGAAGTGAAATTAGCCTTAGCGGATTGCTATATTGCCACCCGACGTTTCGAGGAAGCTAAATCTTTACTGGCAACGATGCCGTTAGAATATCAAAATAGTGATTACAAACGTTTACAGGCTCAACTTGAACTTTATGAGCAAGCGGCAGAAAGCCCTGAAATTAAAGAGCTAGAAGCACAGTTAGCACTAGATAATAGTAACCCTACTATCGCTAATGAGCTCGCCTCTCAATATCATCAAGTTCAAAGAGACGAAGAAGCGCTTGAACTATTGTGGTCATTTTTACGTGCGGACTTAGCGATTATGGATGGCGAACTTAGAAAAACGTTTATGGATATCTTAAATGCATTAGGACAAGGCAACCCTCTAGCTTCTCGCTATCGCCGTTTACTGTATTCACAGCTTTACTAACCGCCCAGCCTCACATTACTGTCTTCTACCGTCAATCCATTGCGATATCCTCAAACCACTGGGTGTCGCTGGGTGGGGTAAGTGAGTTAGTCCCCATGAACACAGACAGAGTATGTGATTGGGGTTAACGAACGCCATCTCTCCTACAGCTTCAAGTAGGAAAGTCATAACGTCTTATCAGCATGATGGTTCACACTTAATATCACTATTTAAAAATAACTTTCTCTGCACCTAAAAATCCCTACTCGCCTTATCTGCTTGATGACTCTTTTTTTAATGCTCACAATTGCTTATTGTATGCTTGTAGGTCACACTCTTTTTTTAAGCTAGATAAGGAAAAGTCATGACTATAGATTCATTAATCACGATTGGTGCATTTGTCTTCGCTGCCATTGTCTTTATTATGTCGGCCGTTAAAACCGTAACTCAAGGTAACAACTGGACCGTTGAGCGTTTCGGTCGCTACACCCACACTTTAAAACCAGGCTTAAACTTTATCGTCCCTTTTGTCGATAAAATTGGCCGACGTATCAATATGATGGAGCGAGTTCTTGATATTCCGGCACAAGAAGTGATAAGTAAAGATAACGCCAGCGTCGTGATCGATGCCGTTTGTTTTGTGCAAGTCATCGATGCTGCCAAAGCCGCTTATGAAGTAACCGATCTAGAGCATTCGATTCGCAATCTCACATTAACCAATATGCGGACAGTACTTGGCTCTATGGAACTGGATGAAATGCTCAGTCAGCGTGACATGATTAATACCAAGTTATTAACTATCATTGATCAAGCAACCAGCCCCTGGGGAGTAAAAATTACTCGGATTGAAATCAAAGATGTTCAACCGCCGACTGATTTGACTGCAGCAATGAACGCGCAAATGAAAGCTGAGCGGAATAAACGTGCCGAGGTACTCGAAGCGGAAGGGGTTCGCCAAGCCCAAATCTTACGCGCCGAAGGTCAAAAACAATCGGAAATCCTAAAAGCAGAAGGTGAAAAACAAGCTGCTATTTTACAAGCAGAAGCCCGTGAACGTGCCGCTGAAGCTGAAGCTAAAGCCACAACTATGGTTTCTGAAGCGATTGCCAAAGGGGACATGCAAGCCGTTAATTACTTTATTGCTCAAGGTTATACCGATGCATTAAAAGCAATTGGTCAAGCTGAAAACAATAAAGTGGTCATGTTACCATTAGAGGCCACTGGCTTAATGGGTTCGATTGCCGGTGTCGCTGAAATGTTCAAACACTCCGTGGATAAAAAAGGATAACTTGTGATTGAATGGCTTGCTCAATTTAATTACTGGCATTGGTTAGCACTAGGGTTAATATTACTCGCGGTAGAACTGCTTGGTGCTGCTGGATATTTCTTATGGTTTGGTTTATCAGCACTTTTAGTTGGCATTATTATGGTTCTGATCCCCATAGGATGGCAGCTGCAGTGGCTCACTTTTGCCAGTTTTGTTCTGATGACAACTTGGCTATGGTGGCGACGGCAGTTCAAATCCGACCGCTCTGATGATGCTCAGAGAGGGCTAAACCAGAAGAAAAAACAATTGATCGGTCATAAAGTTAAGCTCGAACAACCGGTAACCGCCCTGGTCATAACCCGACTACATATTGGTGATAGTACCTGGTCGGCAATAAGTGATGAGGATATCGCTGCTGGTCACATGGTGGAAGTGATCGATTTAGATGGCATTATTCTCAAAATAAAACCTTATCAGCCTGATCAATCATAACGCGTATTTTTTGAGGGAGCGAAGGTTCTGCCCTAACCATAAACGCTTAAGGAGCAATAATCACTGCTCCTTTTTTATTTAAGCCGGCTACATTCTTCCTACTTATACCCAAACCACTTGGAGTTGCAGCCAACACCTCGGCCACCTTAAGTGGTATCACCAGACTGATAATGGTATAGCTTTTCTAAAATCGGACAGTCTGCATTATCGTTCCCCGGACATTGATCAATCCAGCTTTCAAGTAATGTTTTAATCTGTTGAAGTTGCATTATCTTATTTTCGATTTCAGCGACTTTTTGTTGAGTCTGATATTTAATTTCAGCACTCGTTCGCTGCTTATTTTGCGCTAATTGCAACAACGCCGCACACTCTTCTAAACTAAATCCCACTTGCCGAGCACTGGCAATGAGGCGCAATTGCTCGATTTGTTGCCAAGAGTAATCACGATAACCGTTACTTTCACGGTCAGGAGGAATAATTAAGCCTTTTGATTCATAAAATCGAATCGACTTGCTGCTTAACCCTGTAAGTTGGGCGACTTGACTTATTTTCATTTTATTTCAGTTTATTGATGAATAGCCCATGAAAGAAATGCTTTCTTTTCCTGATCACTGAGTGTCTTATATTTATTTTTAATCATTTTTAATGATTCGCTACTTTCATTCAAACCCGACTCTGTATAAGTGTTCACATTATCTAGCGCAAAGACACTATCAATATTGGCTTTCTTTATTGGAATATTTCTTTGACTATTATAGCTAACAATCTCTTTCTCATAATCTCTAGTAATGCCTGCCCCTCGTGGCAGTATATCTTGCTCAAAGGCTATAGGTTGGTTTTGTGAGGTTAATAAGAATTTCGGAGCCTTATTAAATTCATTTGCATCGGCCGTTGTATTTATTGTCGTATTAACATCTAATGATAAACTTTGATCGATGGCTTCAAAAGTGATCACCACAGGCTCAGAATTAAACTTCTCAAACTCACCGTTAGACTGACGGACTAATTTAGCAACTCTCACTACTACTTGATTTAAACCATTATCAAGTTCTAATTGCCTTTTACTAAATAACCGAATTCCCACGGCCTCTCCATTAGTCGCAATAAGCTGGATGTCTTTGCCAAGATTTACGTTTGTGGCAGCATGAGCGGTTGAAACAGACAGTAAAACACTAAATA
>SLFB01000134.1 GCA_007124475.1 Vibrio sp.
AATGTCAGCCACTGCCACTCTGCCTGCCCCCATACGGCACACCACCAGATTAACTCAAAGAGTAACGAAGGCAGTAAAAGGTGGCGCATTAGAGCGCCTTTTGCAATGTCATTTGAATGGTACTAATAGTGCGCGCATTAAATCCGCCTTCGCAGTAACAAAAATAATAGCGCCACATGCGAATAAAACGTTCATCGTAACCAAGTTCCTTAACTTTGGTTAACTGGTTTTCAAATCCAATCCGCCAATCGTGCAATGTTTTCGCGTAATCCAACCCCATATCAAACACATTACGCACGACCAGCTGACTGTAGCCAGTTGCCATCTGAGTTAACGCGGTAATCGAGGGCAAAAAACCACCTGGAAAAATGTATTTTTGAATAAAATCAACATTATTACTGTAATAATCATACCGTTGATCAGTGATCGTGATGGCTTGAATTGCCATGAGGCCTTGTGGTTTGAGTAACTGATTGCACTGCTGGATATAAGACTTTAAGTAAGCTTTACCGACCGCTTCGATCATCTCAATCGAGACTAATTTGTCATACTGACCAGTAAGCTGACGATAGTCTTGTTTTAATAAGGTAATTTGTTCGCTTAAGCCCAATGACTCAACTAAGGCTTGAGTATAAGCAAACTGCTGCTCAGAGATGGTGGTAGTGGTGACTTTACAACCATAATTTTGCGCCATATAAATCGCCATAGCCCCCCACCCGGTGCCAATCTCTAACACATGATCAGAGGCTTTTAGCTCCAGCTGCTGACATAAACGCTCCATTTTATTAAGCTGAGCTTGCTCTAAGGTCTCTGACGCTTGATGATACAAAGCGCTCGAATAAAGCATTCTTGGATCGAGAAAGGTTTGGTATAAATCATTACCCAGATCGTAATGAGCCTCGATATTTTGTTTCGCCTGGCCGAGCGTATTACGTTTTAACCAATGGCCTAATTGGTTTAACCAACGCACCACAGCACTACTTTGCGCTTCGAGCTTATCTAGCGCGGCCAAATTACGCGCCATCAGCTCCATAACTGCGGTCAAATCTGGGCTATCCCACCAGCCATCCATGTAAGCTTCCGCAGCGGCAATACTGCCACCTTTTAATAACCGTGCGTAAAACTCAGGATGCTTCACTTCTATCGTGGCATGAATCTGTCCTTCTTGAGCGGAGCCAAACTGTTCCACCGTCGAATCATTAAAGGTTTCCTGAATGGTCAAACAACCAATATGTAGTAAATCGAGAGATTTGAACGCCATCGCTCTCGCGCCCTTTTGCAACACTGAAAGTGTCTTAGGCATAGATAGAGAAGAAGAATGAGACATTAGTGTTTCTCCTTGTGATTTTTATTGTCTGGCGATGAATTAGGATGGCCATAAAAAGGCGCACCTTTGAGCCATAGTTTCAATGCGTGCCAGTAAATGCCTACCATTACTTTTATGGTCATGATGGGTGTTTTGAGCAATAGCTTTAATAATTGGCTAGAGCTGAAAGGCTTGGCATGCAAACTTAATGTCGCATCAAACTCTTTCTGTTGCCGATGACACTCTAAATGCACCATTAAACTGTCCCGCAATGGTTTAAGTTTCCAAACATAGCGCTGTTCGATGGGATTAAAAGGTGAAACGTGAAAAGCTTTATCGTGTTGCCAATACTGATTATCTTCACCAGCCTCAGCGGGCAGCGCATAATAATGACGCTCATTCCACGGCGTGTTACTCACCTCTGCCAATAAATAACGCCAGCGCCCTTGACGATCATAGAGATAATAAAAATTAACCGGACTAAAGTAGAGCCCAAGATAACGTAAATGAACCAAAGCAAACACTTTACCATCGATGCGCTCGCCGGTAAGTTCACAAACCTTATCTTGCACCGCGGTTGATAAACACCCCTGCCCTAGATAGTCTTGACGACGAAAGCGCGCCCAATGCCACCATTTATCGCCCAAACCCCATACTTTCTGTTGTAACTCAGGCCATTGCTCAAGGTCTATCAGCGGCATAAATAAGGGATAGTTCAATGTATGATGCACCGGAGATAAGCGACGGTGACGGACATGCCCCACCATCAATGCGCTGTGGGGGTAATCAACTCCACTGGCCATCACGCTGCCCCTTGCTGACTGGTTTGGCGTTGAGCATTGATTTGTTCAACCACATTAAGAGCGCTTTTTACTCCATCTTCATGGAAACCATTATGCCAGTAAGCACCACAGAACCAGGTATGATTAACACCACTAATTTCGGCTTTACGCTGCTGAGCAGCAATAGCTGGACGATTAAATACTGGGTGATGATACACAAACTTACGCAATATCTTGTTGGGATTAATATGCTCACTGCTGTTTAAAGTGACACAGAAAGTTTGCTGAGCTGAAATATGCTGCAAAATATTCATATTATAGGTTAAAGCGGGTAAACGAGTCTCTTGATCAGCATCACCGGTTAAACGATAGTTCCATGATGCCCATGCTGCTTTGCGCTTTGGCAATAGGTCAGTATCCGTATGTAAGATCACTTCATTGGCTTGATAAGCCATCGCTGCCAATAACTCATTTTCTAGCTGATTAGCGTCGCTTAGCATGGCTAATGCTTGGTCACTATGACAAGCGAAAATCACCTCATCAAAATGCTCTCGCTGACCATTGACGCTAATCTCTACCCCTTGTCCTGTTCGACGAACGGATTGTACTGGAGAATTCAAACGTATCTGTTCGCGAAAGCCACGAGTGAGAGGCTCAATATAAGATCTTGAGCCCCCTTCAATGACATACCATTGAGGACGGTTGGTGACTTCCAATAATCCATGATTGAGGAAAAAACGCAAAAAGAAGGTTAATGGAAAAGCGCGCATATCGGCTAGTGAAGAAGACCAAATCGCCGCGCCCATAGGTAAAATATAGTTTTCACAAAAGTAGTCGCTAAACTGATGGTGATGAAGAAATTGACCCAGTGTTTCATCGCTTTCTGCCGCTTGTTTTGCGGCCGATTTTGCCAATCGATTAAAACGTAATATTTGGCCTATAAAGCCATAAAAGCTAGGTTTCAACCAGTTGCGTTTTTGAGCAAACAAGGTTGTCACTGTGTGACCATTATACTCCAAACCATTGGCATCATTACGGACACTAAAACTCATTTGAGTTGGAATACCACGAACGCCGACTTCATTCATCATGCGGATAAAGTTCGGGTAGGTACGATCGTTATAAACGATAAAGCCAGTATCCACAGCAAAGGATTGACCATCCAACTCGACATCTACCGTAGCTGTATGTCCGCCAATATAGTCATTAGCTTCAAAAATCGTTATTTCATGCTGTTGATGTAAATAGTAGCCACAGGTTAAGCCTGAGATGCCACTGCCAATAATGGCTATTTTCATTGTAATTTCCTTCTATACGCCAACAAATCGCTGCACAAGTACATGCTGCCAGTGATAAGGCAGCACAGCGATTAAACGAATGATCCAAGTAAATTTAGCGGGAAAATAAATAGTCGCTTTGCCTTTTTTAAGCCCTTGGCGAATGGCTAAAGACGCCTGTTCAACGGTGATAATCATCGGCATTGGAAAGGTATTTTTATCCGTTAGTGGGGTGGCAACAAAACCCGGAAAGACAGTCGACACTTGCACACCCTTACTGTGCCAATCTAAACGTAAAGTACGTGCTAAGTAGTTAACTGCGGCTTTGGAGGCACCATAAGCTTCTGCCCTTGGTAAGGCCAATTCACTGGCAATAGAGCCAACAAACGCAACACGATGCCCGGCAGATAAATGTGGCTGAATAGCCTGAACACAATGGGCAACTCCAAGCACATTGACAGCGAATACCCGTGATAACAATGCTGAATCCATCACCCCATCGTCAATGTATTCGCAGCTACCGGCATTTAAAATCCATAACTGTGGTAAGAAAGGTAGCGTGGCAAAAGCGGCCAGCGTTGCTTGAAGGTCAGTAACATCAACCATCACTAACTGAACATTGGGATATTCTTCCTGTAACGCTTGTAACGCCAGCGGATTACGTCCACAAGCAATGACTGACCAGCCTTGTTGGGCATAATCTTTGGCAAGTTGTAAACCTATTCCAGAGCTAGCTCCAGTGATCAGTACGCCGTTCATTGTCCTAGTCTCCGCTTTACCGCACGTATAATCTTGCCAAGGATAGGTAACTGCTCATACAGCATTTCACCTAGATCAAAATAATCGCGATGATAAATAATCTTGTCATCCTGAAAACGTAGTTGACTCGTTCCATGAACATTCACCACTCGTCCGTTGGCTAATTTGGGATGTTGTAAATGCATTGTCCACACCAAAAAGGCATTCTGCTCAAACTGATGCTGCTCATGAATAGTAAACTCACACCGCTGCACGTTTTGATACAAGCTCTCAAAATAACTGATCAGCGAGGTTAAACCTTCAATACGGTGGGCGGCATCAACAAACACAACCTGCGAGTGATAGATCTCTGGCAGTCGGTGTAACGTGTCTTTACTTAACTGACCATAGAATTCGCCAACCATTTCAGCGTTCATAAGCAACCCCAAAGTTATACAAAATAAATTTTCGTACAATATAAATAAGATAGTGTATTTTGCTTAGTTGTACAAAATAAATA
>SLFB01000237.1 GCA_007124475.1 Vibrio sp.
GTACGTGGGCGCCAGGCTAAGTTCTTCTAACGAGGATTTTAATGCCGGAAGCAATGGTTTCCTCAGCGGGATAAGTTATCAATTAAACCCACGTATTTCATTGAAAAGTACCCTCTATTCAGCGACGAAATACACCGAGGATAACCGACGCTACGACGCTTTTTCAGCCGAGTTTTCTAGCCGGTTACGCTTATCTGAAAACCTCGACTTACATGCCACACTTGACTATCAAGAGTGGCAACAAGGAATTGGCGTTGGTATTGGTTTTCGCTTCTAACTTAAAGTCAATTTCTGATCTGACAATAAAATCCCATTCCAATCAGCATAAAGATAATCCCCAGGCTGAACCATTTGATTATTTAAGGTTAAGCTAACATTCACTTCACCAGCACCACGTTTTTCTGTTTTAACTGGTGATGTTCCAAGGGCTTTAATACCTAAATCCATTTGCGACATTGCGGCAACATCCCTGACAGCCCCAAAAATGACCACGCCTTGCCAACCATTTTCAATGGCTGAAATCGCTATCTGATCGCCCATTAAGGCTTGCTGGCAGCAACCATGGCCGTCAACCACCAGAACTTTTCCTTTACCTGGTTGGTTCAACATTTCTTTCACTTTCGAGTTATCGTGATAACAACGAACAGTGACAATTTGCCCCCAAAAAGCATCTCTACCACCAAAATTTTGCAACGGTAAGCTTAATAAATGCACTTTATTTGGAAACTTGTCGTAGAGATCCGGCGTGATATCTTTCATTTATATTTCCTCCATGATGTAACGTGTTAACCCATTCAATGCACCGTACAGATCCCCTTGAACAGCATATACCCTTTCTACTTGAAGCTGCAGGGGTGTTGGCGACGTTTGTTCGCCCCAATCACATCGTCTATCTATGCTCATGGGGACTTACTCACTTGCGCCTACCTGCAACTCCAAGTTGTTTGGGTATAACAACCTTAAAAGCAGAAAGAGAATACCAGCAACCACTGTGAGCGTGAGCAAATTCTAATCGATAAAATCCACCAACGGTCCTAAATTGAGCCGCTGCTGGTCAAGGCTAGAGCGCAAAATAACTAAACCATCTTTGATCTGATAAATTGCATTTTGCGACAACCGATTGGCTAATAATAACGCATCATTAAACGATATATTAACCGCGAAGCTCTCTTCATACCAATGACCATCATGACTAACAACCGTAACATACATCCAGTCATAGTCAGTCAACCACTGCTGTAATTGGTGATTCCGCTCTTGATTTTGTTCTTTTGACAAACGAATACTCCGAGGGTTCCAAGCGGTAATGATACAAAAATCCCCTTTAATGACTGATTGTTCGAACTCAAATCTAACTTGAGTGTAGGCGTACCATAAATTTTCACTAATCATCTTTGTTTACATATCGTTATTGGCGTTCATATCTGTTACATTTCAACCCTTGATATAAATCAATAAAGTGATTGGTATTAACATTTGGGCATTGTTAGCATGCTGTTAACATTATAGAATCCGCTCAAAAGCTAATAGACAAACCAAGCTATGGATATTTTCAGCGACAAGCACCAAGGAAGGCGGCAATCAAAATTCTTGCAAGACTTTTAATTAATTGTAAACATAAAGATTCTTGTATGTTATGTTTTTGCCTAGAATGAATACTATTAGTATAATTTTTTCACAAGTTTAGGTACCGCCAAATGCAAACCCCGCAGATTCTTATTGTTGAAGACGAACAAGTCACTCGTAACACCTTAAAAAGTATTTTTGAAGCAGAGGGATACGCTGTTTTTGAAGCCAGTGATGGTGAAGAGATGCACCAAGTGCTTACCGACAACCTAATCAATTTGGTTATCATGGACATCAACCTACCTGGTAAAAACGGCTTGCTGCTTGCTCGTGAACTGCGTGAACAAGCGGATGTTGCATTAATGTTTTTAACCGGCCGTGACAACGAAGTGGATAAAATTCTTGGACTTGAAATTGGCGCTGACGATTATATCACTAAGCCGTTCAACCCTCGCGAATTAACCATACGTGCACGCAATCTATTAAGCCGTTCAATGAACGCGAATATGGCTCATGAAGAAAAACGTAGCGTTGAAAAATACCAGTTCAAT
The DNA here is from genome assembly GCA_007124475.1 of Vibrio sp. GTDB lineage: Bacteria > Pseudomonadota > Gammaproteobacteria > Enterobacterales > Vibrionaceae > Vibrio. Next base: position 2,118 of record SLFB01000237.1, read on the forward strand.
GGTTGGACGCTAGATATCAACAGCCGTTCATTAATCAACCCCAATGGCGAAGGCTATAAACTGCCACGCTCAGAGTTCCGCGCTCTACTGCATTTCTGTGAAAACCCAGGCAAAATTCAAACTCGTGCCGATTTACTGAAAAAGATGACAGGACGTGAACTCAAACCTCATGATCGCACAGTTGATGTAACTATCCGTCGTATTCGTAAGCATTTTGAATCGGTTTCCGGCACCCCAGAAATCATTGCCACTATTCATGGTGAAGGGTATCGCTTCTGTGGCGAGATCAGTGAATAATCACAACCAACTGTAATAAAAACCGAGCAATTGGCTCGGTTTTTGTTTTTATTCACCCAGCGAAGGGCTACTAACCTAATACACTTTATCTATTGATACTCTATGCTCCACTAGCCATAACTCTTTACCTTCACTTTTTAACGCTAATGCCACACTAACAGGTCGATTAAGATCAAGCTCTAATGCACTATTGAATACCACTTCCCAGCTCGTTTTGAGTGCTGGACGCAGCTCTATCTGACTTTCAGGTATGGCCCAAATTTGATCCCCTTGTCTTAGCACCAAGGTTAATAAAGTTAATGAGGGAGGTAGCGACTCTGAAGCCTGGAGTACGAGATAACCATTGACGTTAATGGTGGGATTCTCATTACCACTCTCCGTAGTCATGCCAATTTTAGGCATGAGATCTGTCCACAAGCTGACGGATAATTCAACTTCTGTTTGAGACAAAGCAGCGATGTGTTTAGCCTGCCAATCCACATGAGGTTGTGCTGTACATGCTGATAAACAGCAGACAAATACAAGTAAAGCATAGTTTTTCATGTTATTTCCTTTGCTGCTCTAACCACTGTTTCAAAATATCAATATCATCACGATACTCATTTTTTATTTCATCAACCCAGTCGACTATATTTTCCCACCAAGCCGGCATATCTGGAGATTGTGCTTTTTGTGCTACATTTTGAATACGTTTTAAACCTATCGAACTCGCTGCACCTTTGATTTTGTGCGCCTCAGAGACAATACCCGCTTGATCTTTCGCGACCATATTCGAATCTAAAATTTCTAAGTAACCAGGCATCATGTTGTCTAGCATCTCAACACTAGCAAGCATCGAATCCACACCCACTATATCGAGATAAGAATGTAAGGTTTCTAGATCCAATAACCGAGCGTACAGCTCCGATGGATGAGAATCTAGCTCTGGTGTAGCCGCTAGCGGCTTGTTATGAGTAAAGGGCAGATGAGCGCTCACTTTATGTATGACCTCTTGCACCGCTTGCACTGATAAAGGTTTACTGATCGCATCATCTAATCCTTTAATTTGATATTGTTTTTTATCTTTCAGCACATTGGCGGTCAGAGCCACTAACGGAGGCAAATGCGTATAAGTAGTACGATAATAATTTGCTACATCAAATCCTGTCATATCGGGCAATTGAATGTCCAAAAATACCAAATCAAATTTATCCGGATGAAAGCCTTGCTTGGCTTCTTCTCCCGTCATCGCTACCGTGACCTGATGGCCTAAACTTTCTAGTAGCGAGCGAGCCACCGTTACATTGAGTTCAATATCTTCCACCATAAATATTCGTAAACGTCGTTGAGGCTGCTGCATTACCGGTACTTGCTGTACAACTTCAGCGAGAGGCACTTTGATCGATACGGTAAATGTACTGCCAAACCCCTCTTCACTACTGACCTCAATATCGCCATTCATTAAATTAATCAATTGGCGCGACACAGCCAAACCTATACCGGTTCCCACAGCATGGAGGTTATCTTTACCCGATTTAACCTGGTAATACATGGCAAAGATCTTATCTAATTCAGCTTCTGGAATACCGATACCGGTATCTTCGATCTCCATAACAATCTCAGCACTATCTTGCTCAATATCAGCGCTGACACTCATCACCACACCACCCTCTTTGGTAAACTTCATGGCATTACTCATCAAGTTCCATAGCACTTGGCGTAAGCGTGTCGCATCGACTTCAATCCAGGTTGGTAAGTCCGTTAAACGCTCTAAATCAAAACGTAGACCTTTTTGCTCAGCCATTAATATTGCTAAGCTCTCTAACTCAGCCACAAAGTCAATAAAGTTGAGAGGCGCTGGCAGTAGTTCTAGCTTGCGGCGGTCGAATTTATCCATATCAATGATGTCGTTAAAAATATGACCTAAGGTGATTGCACTAACTTGGATAGTTTGCATATGCTTACGCTGCTCATCCGTTAGCTGGGTATCAAGTAACATTCGACTTAGACCAACAATGCCATTGAGTGGGGTGCGTAATTCATGACTGATGGTCGAAATAAAAGTGGTTTTATCGCGGCTGGCTTTTTCTAGAGATTCTTGATGGCGCTTACGTTCAGTAATGTCTCGTCCAAAACCCACTAAACCTAGATGACGGCCCTCTTTACTATAAAAAGGCACTTTGCGCAGTTCAAAGAAGTGTTTACGCCCATCGGGATATTCAAGCCA
>SLFB01000275.1 GCA_007124475.1 Vibrio sp.
TCCCCATGAGCATAGATAGACTATGTGATTGGGGCGAACGAACGTAGCCAACACCCCTGCAGCTTCAAGTAGGAAGGGTATAGTGCTTGGGAGTAAAACATGAATTTAAAACAGTTACCAGCATTAACCACGCTATCTGACTGTGTCACGATTGTTGAACTGGATAATGTCAAAATCGTCCGTATCATTCACGATAAAGCAATCGCCGGCATCGCGTTACACGGTGGCCATGTTGTTGCTTTTCAGCCCAGCGGTCAAGATGACATGATCTGGATGAGTGATAAGGCAATATTTGATGGTAAAACAGCGCTACGAGGTGGGATTCCCGTTTGCTGGCCATGGTTTGGACGCTTAGCCGCACCTGCTCATGGTTTTGCTCGTACCATGCCATGGCAGTTAATCCAACATAGAGAAAATGATCATGGTGTTATTGTCGAACTTGGCCTCACTAGCAATCAAGAGACATTAACTCTTTGGCCACATCACTTTCAGCTTCGTCTTTACGTCGAAATCTCATCGACATTAAAAGTAAACCTAACCATGACTAACACCGACCAACAAGCTTGGGACTTTTCGGGGGCACTACATAGCTATTTAGCCGTCACGGATGTGCGAGAAATGAGTATTAGTGGCATGGGCACTCATTACCTTGATAGTCTACAAAATGGTAACTCGTGTCAGGGTACTGAAATATTAACCTTACAAAGCGGTATCGATCGGGTTTATACCGAACCACAAGCGCACATTCACATCCATGATCATCAAGCTCAACGGACCATTACGATTGAAAACCATGGACACAACTCAGCTGTGCTATGGAACCCTTGGCAAGAGGGCGCTGAGACAATGGTCGATATGAGCAGCGATGGCTACCTGACCATGATGTGTGTTGAATCAGCATGGCATGCGGCAAATCTTCCAACAGGGAAAACCTTATTGCCAGGGAAGTCCCATCGACTTAGTACTCATATCATGGCTTAACATTTTGGGTGGCACAGGAAACCTATGTTACGTAGGTTAAATCATCTCCGCTAGAGAACGATTGTCCATTACAAAAGGAAAACTCGCTAGGGAGCCTTAGTGATACTTTTTATTTGCAATAAATATCGCTAAACTTGCCCACCTGATTTTCCCTTCGAGGTCGTTATGACTTATCAATGTCCCCTATGCCACCAGCCTCTTACCTTGAATCAACGTAGCTATCAATGTGGCAACCATCACCAGTTTGATCAAGCTAAAGAGGGCTATGTCAACCTCATGCCCGTACAACATAAACGTTCGAAAGATCCTGGTGATAATAAGGAAATGATGCAAGCTCGACGACGCTTTCTTGAAGGCTCTCACTATAATTCAATGCGCAGTGCCGTAAGCGAATTATCTCGTCGTTATCTCGTTAATACCAACCACCAACTGCTTGATATCGGTTGTGGTGAAGGTTATTACACTCAGCATATTGCCAACGCTTTACTGGAGCAAAACCCACAAGCTAAAACTTATGGATTAGACATCTCAAAAACAGCCATTCGCTTTGCTGCTAAACGCTACCCTCAGGTAGACTTTGTGGTCGCCTCTAGCCATCGCTTACCATTCGCTGATCAATCTTTAAATGCTATCGTGCGTATCTACGCGCCTTGTAAAGCTCAAGAGCTGCAACGGGTTCTTGACGATAATGGTGTAATCATAACCGTCACTCCCGCAGCTCGTCACCTTTATCAGCTTAAGGCGTTGATCTATCCGCAAGTGCAACTGCATGATGAAACAGCAGAAGTCATTGATGGGTTTGAGTTAAAACATCAAGAACCGCTGCACTATACGATGACACTGTCAGGAGCAGAGGCGTTTGATCTGCTGCAAATGACACCTTTTGCTTGGCGTGCGAGTGATCAACTACGTCACGAACTGCCATTAACACCTCAGTTTGAGTGTGAGGCTGATTTCATGATTCGGGTTTATCAAAAAGTTAATTGATAATAATTATCACTACATTGCGAATTACCCGAGCCTCCAGTACACTGCACGCTGACTATTGGAGGCTTCATGCGTAACTTTTTTCTCTCTTTTATCTTATTCACTTGGCTAACGGGCTGCTCAGCTCCCACTTCAGATAATCTTAACCATTTTTATGATTATCGAATCTCAGCTCCGCAAGGAAAAATCATAACCTTGCCAGATTTAACCCATGCGCTACAAAATGCGGATGTCATCCTAATTGGAGAATGGCATACTCACAGCGCCATCCATAAATTCCAAGCCGAGTTATTAGCCGCCTTGATTGAGCAGCAATATCCGATAGCCTTATCTATGGAGCAGTTCTCTCGCGATGATCAGCCCTATTTAGACCAATATTTACAAGGTGTAATCGGTGAGCAATACCTGATTGAACAAAGTAATGCATGGCCTAATTATCAAAGTGACTATCGCCCACTTGTTGAATTAGCTAAACAACACCAGCGGCCAATTATTGCCGCTAATGCCCCCAAAAATATGGTTCGCTGTATTGGACGTGAAGGTATCGAATATTTAGATTCCTTACCTGAAAACCAGCGTCATTGGGTAGCTAAAAATATCAACCTCAACGAATCCCCTTACAAAGCTCAGTTTATGGCTTCCATGCATCATGGAGAACCAGCGCAACACGAACGACAATTTGCCGCTCAGATGACTTGGGACGAAACGATGGCAGAAAGTATCGTTGAGTTTCTCAATCAACATCCTCAGCACAAAGTGTTACATACTGTAGGGGCCTTTCATGTTCAAGGTGGTTTAGGCACCGCAGCGGCGATTAAACAAAGAAATCCTAATCTTACTGTGGTCATCATTACCCCAACCACAGAGATTTCATCATCAAGCAATGATTTTCAATTGCTGGTACAAGCAATGCCAATCCGTTATGTTCAGCCAGCCAATCAATGGCAAGCATTCAAGACTCTAAAAGAGCGCGGCTCTGCTTTAACTTGCCGTAGCAAAACTGATTAGAACATCAATCAGGCATATTAGTTGCTTATTAATCTCAAGTTGTGAGCAAAAAACACACAAGTTTTTCGCTTTCAAGTCGATAACACTATCACGTGTGTTGGTATCAAGAAGGTTTATTGTTGATACTGAAGCAGCTTAAAGCAGAACACATGACGCGCTTATAAGCCATTTATTCTATATCAAAAGTTGGTGGCTGATGAGAGCCTATTATGGCTCTCAGCATTACCAGCTATACCCAACCCACTTGAGGTTGCAAGTGGGCGGCAAAACAAAATAGGGGCATGAGAATGACGCAAATTAATTCTGGGCACTTACCTACTTCGCCTATTAGCGACCCTATTTTACTCACGACTTCGGAAAACAAGACCATATCCAATATTTCAGCGTTAACAGTTGAACCCAATAAAGTTACCTTATCAGAAGAAGGCAAAGCTTTACTCGCCGCCTTACAGCAACTCGATAACGCTGAAGATCAAGAATCAGAGTCGATAATTGAAGCACAAACCAAAGCAGGAAAAGCCAAAGCTTTCACCTACGGCGCTTTAGGAATGGACCACCCACAAAGGCCCAAAGAGCCTACAGACAAAGCCTATACCGCAGGAAAATACCTTTCTGCAGCAGCCAAAATTGGTGGCCTGGTACTTCTGCTTGCTTGAACAGATTTGTGACTTTATTTGCTTGTCGTGAGTCGGTACACTAAACAGCATAAATAGCAACGACTTGAAATCAGCAATAGGCCATCATAACTTGCTCTATTCAATAAAGCATATTGAATCAGAACTAAGTACACGGGCTAGCAACTTCGAGTCGCCTCAACATATAGATTGTACCGGACTAACCATGACACGATTATCGCTACAAGAGCAAATGCTAAAAGCAGGCCTTGTAAATGAAAAAAAACTCAAAAAAGCGCAGAAAAGCTCGAAAAAATCACGAGTACAAGCACGAGAAGTAAAAGCAGCGGTTGAAGCTAGTAAACAAGAGCAGATAGAACGTGATAAACAGCTGAATAAACAACAAAAAGAACAACTACTAACCAAAGAGATTCGTGCTCAAGTTAAACAGCTGATCGAAATGAATAAATTACCGCACAATAATGGGGATATTCAGTATCATTTTACCGATGGCAGTCTCGTCAAAAAGCTTTATGTCGATAAACAAACCCAAGATCAATTGAGTAAAGGGCACCTTGCGATTGCCCGTTATGAAGAGGGTTATGCCATCATTCCAAATATCGTCGCACAAAAAATCTGGCAGCGGGATGAGCAGAGCATTATTCCACTCCCTGAAGACGATAAACAGCAGCATGATGAAGAAGATCCATACGCTGATTTTGTCGTTCCTGATGACTTAATGTGGTAACCGCTCTTTCATAACTCCCATTTAAATGGTTGTTTTTTAGTCAAAAAAATACAACACGCCCTAACTTGCTTACATATTGCGCAGTTGAAACATAAAGGGCTTTACAAGCGCGAATAACCCTTATATTATTCGCGCCATACGGAGAGATGGCTGAGTGGTTGAAAGCACCGGTCTTGAAAACCGGCGATGGTTAATAGCTATCCTAGGGTTCAAATCCCTATCTCTCCGCCACATTCAAGCCCTTGATTTATCAAGGGCTTTTCTCGTTTTAAGA
>SLFB01000166.1 GCA_007124475.1 Vibrio sp.
CTAACATCCCCACCGGCATTTTCAACCCTAAATTCACCAAAAAAGACGAAACCCAATAGCAAGTAATTGATTTAATTAATTAAAATTAATGTTAAAAAATAATGAAGATTAAAGGTATAGTTTAGATGTGTAACAAAAATGACAATTTAATGACTAGAGTCTGGTGAGCTTTCGCGATTAAATAAGCTAGAAAGGTCAGCGACCGCTAAAATCTGCATAAAAAACGTAGAACAAACAGGCGGCATAAACACCGCCAAAAAGGTTATTGATAATACTTATCGCTATGTGCTGCACATATAAAATCGTTATTGTGTAATCCATTGATAGCATGGGTCCACCAAGTGAGTGTTACTTTTCCCCACTCAACGGTAATTTGTGGATGATGCCCCATCTTTTCTGCAAGTTCAGCAATTTTTTCCGCAAAGACCCAAGCCTGTTTAAAGGTCCTAAATTGATATGCCTTTTCCAATTGAGGCACATCATCACGGCGGATTAACGACCAACCATTCAGCTCATTAAGCAATGTCTGTTGTTGATCTTGCGTTAGCGCAATCGCTTGACTATCGCACGCTTCACAACGTAATTCATCTAGCATATTTTTATTTCCTCTACTGTAAATGGAGCGGCTAACAGGCCCAGTTCCATGGCTTGCTCGACATAATGCATTAAGTCTAATTGACTTAGTGAATAGAGCTCACTGATTTCATTAATGATATAGTACACGGGTTGAATATGATCGATCCGGTACGGCGTACGCAGCACTTGTAATAAGTCAAATGGACGGTGTTTTTGCTCCGGCTGCTCAAGAGCGCAACGAGTTTCAGCGGGTGAAGATAAGATCCCGCCGCCGTAAATTTTCACTTCTTCTCGCTCTTTGACTAAACCAAATTCAACGGTAAACCAATATAGTCGAGCCAGATAACTACGTGCCTTAGGGGAGGCGTTCTTGCCTAACTGGCCATATTTATGGGTAAATAGGGCAAAATCAGGATGAGTCAACATGGCACAATGGCCATAAATTTCATGAAAAAAATCTGGCTCTTGTAAATAGTCAAATTCTTGCCGCGAACGCAAAAATGTTGCCGCTGGAAATTGTTTATCTGCTAACAAAGCAAAAAAGCTATCGAAGCTAATCAAAGCCGGTACTGGCGCTATCTTCCAGCCAGTTTCTCGCTTTAATAAGCGATTAAGTTGCGATAAAGTTGGTACTCGCTGTGGCGATAAATCAAGTAGTTTTAAACCATCCAAATAAGGCTGGCACGCATAATCAGCAACTATGGTTTGCTGCCGTTCAACCAAGTCATGCCATACCCTCTGCTCCTCCCTATCCCAATCAATCTCACCGTCTTGATTGAGCGGTTTTGCTGTATAACTGGTCATAATCTTGCTCCGTCATTATTCCCTTACATTGAGCGTATTCCTTGTTATTGCAATCTGCCATTTAACGCCAAGGATCAAACAGAACAACTCTGTAACACTTTGTTTACACAAAATGGGCGGTGGAAGGTAAAAATAAGGTGGTTTAATTTTGAAATTATTGTTGTTAATCAGCTGGATATTTGACATTAACCAAATTTAGACAACACTTTGATTATCTGACCGTTGACTACTATTTGAGGAATACATGTCGCCAATCGCCCCTATTTGGACTCCATCGCAACAAAGAATTCAAGCGTCACACCTGTCTCAATTTATGCAAAGCATAAAGTCTACAGACAAGAATATTAACTACCCCAAACTACATCAATGGTCAGTGCAAGAGCCTGAGCAATTTTGGACCCAAGTTTGGCAATATTGTGATGTCATAGGATTACGCGGCAAGCTTATTTGTCAGCAAGGTGAAGCTTGCCAGTCTCCATTTATGCCAAGTAGAGATACGGTTTGGTTTCCGCAAGCCGAACTCAATTACGCCGAGAATTTGCTATCCTATGCTTACCAGCAACCAGAGCAAACCGCGATTTGGTTTAACAATGAACAAGGTGAGGCGCGACAGATCACTTGGCAGCAACTTTGTGATCAAGTCTGTATTATTCAACATTGGCTAATTCAAAATGGTGTTGGTCGAGGTGATGTTGTCGCAGGCTACCTTCCTTACATACCAGAAACCGTAATTGCTATGCTCGCTACCGCAAGTCTAGGGGCGATTTGGACATCTACATCACCCGACTTTGGTGTCACCAGCGTGCTAGAACGCTTCGAACAAGTTCAGCCCAAAATTTTATTTTGCTGCGATGGTTATCACTTTGCAGGCAAACAACACTCTATGACACACAACAATGCTCAAATTGTTAGCCAGCTAACCAGTCTCAACAACGTTTGTCTGATCAATTACCTACAGCAAGATAGTTATACCACCGCTGATAATGAACAATTCTCAAACTGGCAAGCAATTCTAGCCAGTTATATAACCAGAGCCATTCAGTACCAACGTGTCGGTTTTAATGATCCGCTATTTATACTTTACTCTTCAGGGACAACAGGAAAGCCGAAATGTATCACTCACTCTGTTGGTGGCACATTAATCAACCATCTAAAAGAGCATCAGTTGCACTGTGATATTAAAGCTGACGATCGCGTTTTTTACTACACCACTTGCGGTTGGATGATGTGGAACTGGCATGTTTCTACGCTAGCTTCAGGCGCGACACTGGTTATTTACGATGGTAGCCCTAGTTACCCTTCTCAAGATGTACTTTGGCAATTAGCTGAGCAATCGCAAACAACGTTATTCGGCACTTCAGCGGTTTATCTTGAGTCTTTGCAAAAGGCCGCTTATTACCCCAATCAGTTTTATCAACTTAGCCACTTAAAAACGCTCTGCTCCACCGGATCCATCCTTTATGATCATCAATTTGATTATGTTTATCAGCATATTAAACAAGATCTTCACCTCGCTTCTATCTCTGGTGGAACCGATATTTGTGGTTGTTTTGTGTTGGGGAATCCGATCTCACCTGTATTTCGTGGCCAATGCCAATCAGCCGCACTTGGTATGCAGGTTGCCGCATTTAATCCATCCGGCATAGCGGTGGTACAGCAACGAGGCGAACTAGTGTGTTGTAACAGCTTTCCTAATCAGCCCATTGGATTTTGGAACGATACTGGAGAGCGATATCACCAAGCTTATTGGTCTAAATATCCTAATACCTGGCATCACGGCGATGAGGTCGTTAACACTGAACAAGGAGGGTTTATCTTTTTTGGGCGTAGTGATACCACTCTAAACCCAGGGGGAGTAAGAATCGGTACTGCTGAGATCTATCAAGCGTTGGCTTCAATTCATCAAATCAAAGATGCCGTAGCCGCTGGCCAACAAGTCAATAACGAAGAAATCATTGTACTATTTATTGAGCTAGCAGAAGGAGCTCAGTTAGATGCACAGCTCAAAGAAAGCATACGATCTCAGCTGCGCCATCAATGTTCACCAAGACATGTACCGAAGAAAATTCATTCGCTATCAAAAATACCCCGCACCCAATCTGGTAAGCTGGTGGAGTTAGCGGTAAAACAGGCACTTAATGGACAAACGGTGTCAAATCTCAATGCGATTGATCATCCAGAAGTCCTCAAGGAAATAGCCAGTTATTGCCTATAAATGAAAATAACACGCCTATAGCCTTCCTACTTGAAGTTGCAGGGGTGTTGGCTAGGTTCGTTCACCCCAATCACATAGTTTGCCTATGCTCATGGGGATAAACTCTCTTGCTACCTAGCTGCGACTTCCGAGTGGTTTGGGTGTCAAGGGGTTTGAGTATATAGTGTCTTTCAACGAATAAGCCATGTTTTCACTCCAGACCACTATAACTATAATTTACGTCCAATCGCAAAAAAAGCCGCCTGGGGGCCAGACTCCGTCTCAATCACAAATGCTTGAGCTACCTCAATGGCAGAGAATCCAGCCTGAGATAATGCATTACGGACTTTAATTTCATCTAATTGATGCTCCGCTAGTGAAGATTGCGCTAACCAATCCCATTGAATAAACACGCCGCCATCATCTAGCAAAGAATAAATAATATCGGCCACTTGTTCAAAGTCATCCACATAACCACAAACCGAAGCAGCAACGATGAGATCGAACTGCTTACGAAATGCTGGGTGTTGAGCCACTAAGCCACGAGTTAAAGCATCCACAACCGGCTCAACATTAGCGAGTTCTTTTTGATCTAACTCTTCAATCATCGATTCTGAAGCATCTAAGGCGACAATGGATTTAACGAATGGCGACATCATTTGGCTTAACAAGCCAGTGCCGCATCCGTAATCGAGCACATGTTTACCATCTAACGACGTTAAGGTTTTTAGTTGCTGGAAAACTTGACCAACAAATTGAGTATTGGTTGTATTATCTTCCCAATGTTTTGCGAGATTATCCCAGTCGTATACCATCATGGTCTCCGTGTTACGTCTTGTACTCTGGTAATATGCCAAGATTAAACCAAAATAGAGTAAACTTCATAGTGTTAGACAACAATCTTGCTGCACAAAATACATTTTTCGAGCTAAACCGCCCAAAAAATCAGCTCGAAAGATAAACAGACTCTAGTCAGTGGTTCCTTTACTTACCCATAACAGGAGAATCATGAATTTATCACAAATTGAG
>SLFB01000044.1 GCA_007124475.1 Vibrio sp.
ACCTTTTAAAATAACAGGAATAGCTTGCTTTTGAATCGTGGTCGGAGTTTGATAACCAAGCTCAGACACTGATTTAATCAGTGCTTCGTTTAGTCCTAGATTGGTAAATGACATAGCAGACTCTAAATAAAATGAGGTAGCGCAAAACGCTCTACAATACTCTTCATTCTAACATGAACAATGAGGCGCTGTTGAGTTTTCGAGAACAGTTGCTCTTTGTTGTTCAATCGCACCTTGATATGAATACGTAGCGCCTAGTTGCAAAGCGACCAACAGCCATATTTGGGACATGCAGACGCAAAAAAAAGCCCCATGATAGGCATGGGGCTTATGATTCTCATTAAAAACGAGATTAATCGAGTTCAACTAAATTCTTTTGAAAAGTTTTGTGCTGTGCTTTCACCGTTGCTTCTGGTTCACCTGTGCTCAAGCTTGCTACAATGATAGCAAAGGTCGAGAAGATAATGCCGGGAACAATTTCATACACATCAAACCAACCACCGGTTAATTGTTTCCAAACCACAACCGTCACCCCACCAACAATGATCCCCGCTAAAGCGCCATTGCGATTCATGCGTGACCAATAGAGACTGAGTACCAATGCTGGACCAAAAGCAGCACCAAAACCAGCCCATGCATAGGATACTAAACCAAGCACCGAGCTATCTGGTGTCATGGCGAGCATCAAGGCAACTATCGAGATGAACACGACCGATAAGCGTCCTACTTTGACTATCTCTTCTGAAGTTGCCTCTTGTTTGAATACTTGCTTATAAAAATCTTCCGCGAGGGCTGATGACGATACCAGCAACTGTGAATCTGCAGTACTCATGATCGCTGCTAAAATCGCTGCTAAAAGAATACCAGCAATAACTGGATGGAATACGGCATTAACCAGCAACATAAAGATCCGTTCACCATCATCGAGTTGAATCGAGCCACTTTGCGTCACATAAACCAAACCGACTAAACCCACTAACATAGCACCAAACATTGACAGTCCCGTCCACAATACAGCAATCCAACGCGCTGTGGTTAAATCTTTGTTTGAACGAGCCGCCTTAAAACGTGCCAAAATATGTGGCTGACCAAAATAACCAAAGCCCCAAGCGACTAAGGAAACAATCGCGACTGCCGACAACGGCTGACCTTGTACATCATTCCAAACTGTTAATAGCTGAGGGTTAATGTGCATTAAATCAGACTCTAGCTGACCAAACCCACCATTCATGGCAGCAATTGGTACGATCAGCAACGCTGCTGCCATTAATAAACCTTGCACTAAATCCGTCCATGACACCGCCAGAAAGCCACCAAACAAGGTATAAGATACAACACAAATAGTGCCAATAATCACGGCTGTACCATAGTCAATTCCAAATACGGTTTCGAATAATTTACCACCTGCCACCAGGCCTGAACTGGTATAGAAAAGGAAAAATAACAAAATGAAAAAGGCTGAGATGGTTTGTATCAGTTTCGATTTATCATTAAAGCGCCGCGATAAAAACTCAGGCAATGTCAGGGCGTCGGTGGTAATACTGTAAGTACGTAACCGTTTTGCTGTAATTAACCAGTTGGCCCAAGTACCAAGCAGCAAACCACCAGCAAGCCAAAAGGCTTCTATTCCTGCCGCATAAGCATAACCCGGTAACCCCAGTAACAACCAACCACTCATATCCGACGCTCCCGCAGAGAGTGCCGCTGGCCATGGCCCAAGGGAACGGCCCCCGAGGAAGTAGTCTGATGAGTTTTTAGTTCGCTGATAAGCAAACACGCCGATAGCCAACATCATTACCAGATAGATAATGAAGGTGGTTGTAATAGCAAAGCTATTTTCCATTGGTATTTCCTCTATTTATTAATATTCCTACCCTCCCCCTTAATGGAGGAGGGACAGAATTAATGGGCTTCGTTACCTAACTCTAAGAGTGTCGCGTTACCACCCACTGCTGTAATATTTATAGTGCGCGTACGTTCTGTCATAAAACGCAGCGATAAGTTTGGATCATGTGCCACGGGGAGTGTGGTGAGATCCGTTTCTGAAACAAGATTAATAATGGCACCGGAGCGCTGAGCAAGCTGTCGATTAAGATGACGCTCAAACTGAATATTGCCAACATAACCAACACTACGGATATCTGATTCTATCAAGGTCTGATAGGCATCCAGAGCACTAAACTGCAACACATTAACCGGCAAAGATGACTGCTGACTCGCTTGCGTCAAAGCTTTAATAAGCTCTTGGTCATCACTACAGACAATCACACAATTACCAGTCACTAACGCACAGCATAATTGCGCTACTAACGCCTGTGTAGCAGCCACATCGTGCTCATCTTGGATAAGCAAGGCGACTCCTCGCCCAGCACAATAAAGCTCATTCGTTTCACCGGTTGGCCCTATCAATGAATGTGAGCGAGATAACAAGGCCGAAGCCTGTTCAAGTTGAAAAGCAACAACGGCTGCTAAACCTGGAATACTCTCTTTTAATGATGCTTGAAATGACAGTAAGCATTCACATTTAAACTCAAAATCCGTTAAGTTCCAATTTTCCCAAGCAGAGAAAGCATCAGCAAAACGGGTGACTTGATGTACCATAAATGACTCCTTAGTTTTCGCAACTAGCTATATTGTGCTTGGGTAAAACGGTATAAATAATGTGGTCCACCCGCTTTAGGACCAGTGCCAGAGAGCCCTTGCCCGCCAAATGGCTGCACTCCAACAACCGCACCAACCTGATCGCGGTTAATATAACAATTACCCACTCGGGCATGTTTTTCTATCCAACGGTAAGTCGTTTCGTTGCGGCTATGAATCCCCATCGTCAAGCCGTAACCGGTTGCATTGATCTGCTGCACCACCTGAGCTAGCTCATTCGCTTGGTAACGCACGATATGCAAAATAGGTCCAAACTGCTCTTCACTTAAACAATCAATTCCTGAGATTTCAAACGCAGTCGGTGCAACGAAATCACCGTATTGGCATTCATCCGCTAAGGTTAATTGAGCAACTTTTTTCTGAGTCTGGCTCATATGGGCAATGTGCTTTTCTAAACCTTGTTTGGCCTTAGGATCAATCACTGGCCCGACATCGGTACTGTGCAGGTAAGGCATGCCAACCGACAGCTCTTCCATTGCCCCTTGGATCAAACTAATCACACGATCTGCGATATCTTGCTGGATAAATAATACCCGCAAGGCAGAGCAGCGTTGACCCGCTGAAGCGAAAGCAGAACGTAACACGTCACGAACCACCTGCTCAGGCAATGCTGTACTATCGACGATCATCGCATTTTGTCCGCCAGTTTCAGCAATTAAAGGAACGGGATCGGCTTCTCGCTCCGCTAACGTTTGGTTAATGCGCTGCGCTGTCGCGGTTGAACCTGTAAATGCGACTCCAGCGATGGCCGGATGCGAAGTTAATGTATGGCCAATAACGGAACCTTGCCCGGGAAGAAATTGAATAGCGCTCGCTGGGAAACCGGCTTCAAGCATCAACTCTATAGCGCGAGCAGCAATTAAACTGGTCTGCTCCGCGGGTTTTGCTACCACCGTATTCCCCGCCACTAATGCAGCGGTCACTTGACCAAGGAAAATCGCTAACGGAAAGTTCCATGGGCTGATACAAACAAAGACCCCACGTCCTTGACGAGAGATTTGACGCGTCACATGATCAAAACCTTTAATAGTCAATGACTCAAGCCCTTGAGCTTGAATGGCGTAATAACGACAAAAATCTACCGCTTCACGGACTTCATCAATCGCATCATGAATGGTTTTACCAGCTTCTTGGTGGCAAAGCGCACACAGCTCGGCTAAATTCGACTCCAAAAGATCCGCTAAGTTAAGCAATTTTTCAGCACGCTGCTTGGCTGGCGTTTGCTGCCAATCACTAAAACCTGCCTGAGCAATAGCTATCGCTTCGGAAACATGATCATGGGTAGCATGATAGGCTTGTCCTACACTCACTCGACGATCATACGGAGCGGTAACCGCCATAGGAGTGATGCTTTCCTTGATCATGCTTTCGATCAGTGACTGACCATTTACGATTGGACCGGCTTGCCATTGATGACTTAAAAAATGATGAACTTGCTGTTCAAATGGTTGCGCTTCACTTTGAATATCAATATTGATCCCATCTGAATTCTTCCGTTCAGGGAAGATCTGCGGTGGCAATGGAATTTTACTGTTATGTAATGTATCGAACGCCAACAATCCATCCACCGGATGCTGAGTTAAACTCTCAACCGGACAGCGCGCATCCACTAAGCGATGAACAAAAGAACTATTCGCGCCATTTTCTAATAAACGGCGAACTAAATACGGCAATAGATCTTTGTGGCTACCAACCGGAGCGTAAATTCGCACCGATTGTTGATACGCTTTGATGGCATGGTGATACAAGCCGTCACCCATACCATGCAAGCGCTGAAACTCGAAATCTTTGTGGCTTGCCATTACCGCAATAGCCGATACAGTGTGAGCGTTATGAGTCGCAAACTGAGGGAATATGTGGCCGCGTACTGCGTCACTCAATAAAAATCGAGCACAGGCTAAGTAAGAAACATCGG
>SLFB01000059.1 GCA_007124475.1 Vibrio sp.
CTTCGTTATCTGAGGTGGCTAAAGAGCAAGAATCTCAGCGCTTAGCTCACCATATTGAAAGTGCGCTAAGTGCAGCGGAAGATTTGATTGGTGATCTGTTAGATATTTCACGTCTAGAATCCGGCAAGTTGGAAATTCATCAGCATGCTTTTCCTATTCGCAGCATATTAACCAATTTACAAGCTGAGTTTTCTCTGTTGGCTCAACAGCAGGGCATCACTTTTCACATGATTCCTTGTGGTGTGTATGTGCAGTCGGATCCTAAGTTACTACGTCGTGTATTGCAAAACTTCCTCACTAATGCTTTTCGTTATGCTCCCCAAGGTCGCATTGTTTTGGGGGTTCGTCGTTATCAAGGTCAGGTGCGAATTGAAGTTTGGGATAATGGCTTTGGCATTGCCGAGGATAAGCAGCAAGAGATCTTTGAAGAGTTTAACCGCGGCGGTCAGATCCGCTCTGATCAAGGTCTAGGTTTAGGCTTGGCCATTGCTAAAGGCATTGCTCAAGCGTTAGGTCATGATATCACCATGCGCTCTTGGCTTGGTAAGGGTAGTGTGTTTGCCATCACCCTACCGCGAGCACAGGCTTGTGATCTACAAACGGTAGCGAGTTCGATACCAGCGATGAAGTCGGATTTGCAAGGATTGCGGGTACTGTGTGTTGATAATGAGCAAGATATATTGGTTGGTATGCGTAATTTACTGGAGCGCTGGCAGTGTGATGTTAAAACCGCAACGGATTTAGCCACCAGTTTAGCAGCGTTAGAGGATGGCTGGATACCTGAAGTGATTTTATCCGATTACCGTTTAGAGCATGGCCGTACAGGGTTAGAGGTTCTGCAACAGTGCAGTCAACAACTCGGCGCTGGGGTGTATGGTGTGATCATTAGTGCTGACCGTAATCCGGCAATTATTGAAACCATTCAAGAGCAAGGTTTTGGCTTTATGGCTAAACCGATTAAGCCTTTAAAATTAAGGGCGTTACTCAATCAGTGTCGTTAGGGGGTTATTGCCCCCTGTTGCAGGTGACAACCTTTGCTTGTTGATACCCTCCCTACTTGAATCTGTAGCGGTATTGATTGCCGCTCCAGTAGTAAGGAGGGTATAGCAACTATGGTGTGTGATTAGGCTAATTTATTGCACTTGAATCTGCAGTGGCCAGCCAATATCGCTTTGTCGGTTAGCTTCTAATTCTAATTCACTCCGCGTTAACGGATTGTTTGCCAGCCATTGCTGATCAAGCGTTAACGTTAACTGATCCCCTTGGGCATCAAGCCGCACCTTAGGTTCTAGTAGGGGGTTGCGTCGATGGCTTAATAGTACCGCTAATCGCAGTAAGCGTAGTAAGCGCTTACCTGTCGTTCCTGATAGGGCATGCTGCTCAGGAAGTGAGGTCAACTGCTCACGATAGCGACGAGTGATTTCTGCTAAATAGTGCTTTTGCGCGCGAGTGTAACCGGGCAAATCTAAATGTTGCAGTAGATAAGCACTGTGCTCGCCGCCTTTACGGAAATCAATAGCTAGACCAATTTCATGTAACAGCGCCGCGCTGTGTAACAGCATGTTTGCATGAGGCTCAGGAGCCCAGCTTTCGCCACCGCACTGTGCCAGCAGGTCACTGGCTAGCGTCGCGACTTGTTGTGCGTAGTCAGCGTCAATTTGATAGCGCTGTTGGATACTAGTGATGGTTCGAGTGCGAATGTCATTTTGCCGAAGTTCTGCCACCATTTCGTAGACGAGACCCTCACGTAGCGCACCACCTGCCAAGGTCATGGCCTCAATATCGAGCGATTCAAAAATCGCAATGAGGATCGATAGCCCACTAGGGAAAACCAAGGCTCGCTCTAGGGTGAGCCCTTCAATATCGAGCTCTTCTAGGTGATCTGCTAACATTGCCTGTTTTTGCAAGCGTTTCAGCTTGGCAAGGGTAATCACTTCATCCATTCCCTGCGCGAGCATGATCTCTTGGAGAGCTTGCACTGTCCCACTAGCGCCAACACAGACATTCCAGCCGAGTTGACGATAGTTATCTAAGATAGGCTCGAGGATTTGCTTGGCGCCGTGGATGGCATTATTGAAGTTGAGGTGATTTAGCTGGCGATCTTTGAAATGGCGTTCTAGCCAAGTGACACAGCCCATTTTTAAGCTAGTCAAGGCATTCGCTTCAAAACCTTCCCCTATGATCAGTTCAGTACTCGCACCACCAATATCGACCACTAAGCGACGCCCTGTTCCTCCTGAGGTATGGGCTACGCCTTTATAAATGGTCGCGGCTTCTTCTTCTCCGGTGATGACTTCGATAGGATGGCCCAAAATTGCATTAGCACGGTCTAAAAAGTCTTGGCTATTGGTGGCGGTGCGCAAGGTTGCGGTGCCAACAATTTTAATATGCTCAGCAGGAATGTCTTGTAAGCGTTCGGCAAACAAACTTAAACAATCCCAGCCTCGTTGCATGGCTTCTTGACTTAATGCATGGTGTTCATCCAATCCAGCGGCTAAACGAACTTTACGTTTAATTTTCGCTAAGGTTTGTACGCTACCAGCAATATGGCGTACAACCAACATGTGAAAGCTGTTGGAGCCTAAGTCAATAGCCGCATACAGCGGTGAAGAAGAACTGTGACTCATGGTTTAATTACCCATCCTTTTTCGGCCTTGGTGTCCGAGGGCGACGCTGTGGCTTACGATTTCCAGCAGAGCGTGAACCCGTAGTATTAGTACGACGATGTTGCCCTGATGAGCGTAGCGTTAATGGTTTTGGTAAATTGGTTAATAGCGCACTCGGGTCATATTCTGACGTTGGGATACTGTGCTCAATATATTCTTCGATAGCCGGTAAGTTCACCGCGTATTCTTCACAAGCGAAGCTAATTGAAGACCCACTTTCTCCCGCGCGTCCAGTACGGCCAATACGATGCACATAGTCTTCGCTATCGTCAGGAAGATCATAGTTAAAAACGTGGGTGACGAGAGGAATGTGTAAGCCACGAGCGGCAACATCGGTCGCCACCAGAATATCCACTTCACCTTGAGTAAACTGTTCTAGAATGCGCTCGCGTTTTTTCTGCGGAACGTCACCAGTTAACAGGCCGACTCGGTGGCCATCGGCGGCTAAACTGCCCCAGACTTGTTCGCAGCGATGCTTAGTATTAGCGAAAACAATCGCTTTATCTGGCCACTCTTCTTCAATCAGGGTTTGCAGTAGAGCCATTTTATGTTCATTGGAAGGGTAGAACAGCTCTTCTTTGATGCGATGCCCCGTTTTTTGCGTCGCTTCAACCACTACATGTTCAGGGTTATGCATGTGTTCAAAGGCCAACTCTTGTACCCGATAAGATAACGTCGCCGAAAACAGCATGTTTAAACGATCTTTAGGCTCAGGCATGCGACGAAATAGGAAGCGGATATCTTTGATAAAGCCAAGGTCAAACATGCGATCGGCTTCGTCCAATACTACCGCTTGGATATGATTAAGATTGAATGCTTTTTGTTTATAGAAATCAATGATGCGTCCAGTGGTGCCGATTAATACATCAACCCCCTCTTGAATTTTAGCCAGTTGCTTATCATAGCTTTCACCACCGTAGGCCAAAGCGGTCTTGATGCCGGTGCTCGCGATCAGTGTTTCGGCGTCATTGTAGATCTGAATCGCTAATTCACGCGTGGGTGCCATGATAATCGCCCGTGGTTGGTTCGGTTTACGCCCTTCCATCTCGGCCGTGGTCATTAGGTGATTAAAAGTCGCAGTAAGAAACGCAAGGGTTTTACCAGTGCCCGTTTGGGCCTGGCCTGCAATGTCTTGGCCGGTGAGCAGTACCGGCAACGCCAAGGCTTGAATTGGGGTGCAATAATCAAACCCCTTTTTTTCCAATCCTTCAATGACTTGCGGGTGTAAACCGAAGTCGGCGAACTTTTGCTCTGTGATATGTGTCTTTTTCATCACTATAGAATATCAGCTTACGCTTGCAATACGGAAGTAAATACATTCCAATAGAGCATCTAATTTTCTGGTTGCCATGCAATCAGTTCAGAAAAACACACTGGAGTGGAAGATGAGTGATAAAATTTTGCAGCTTTCTGATGAAAGTTTTGAAAACGACGTGATCAAAGCTGCAGGCCCGGTTCTGGTCGATTTTTGGGCAGAATGGTGTGGACCGTGCAAAATGATCGCGCCAATTCTGGATGAAATCGCTGACGAATACGCGGGTAAACTCACTATCGGTAAATTGAATATCGACCACAATGCTGGTACACCACCTAAGTTTGGTATCCGAGGCATTCCTACGTTACTGCTATTCAAAGACGGTAGTGTGGCGGCAACTAAAGTCGGTGCGTTATCTAAGACTCAATTGAAAGAGTTTTTAGACGCTAATCTGTAGTCTATATCGCAAAACCGCACGGATGTGCGGTTTTCTTTTGCAAAAAACATTTTCTAGACTACGATTATTTTTAGTGTTAGTTTATCGCACGTTAATTAAACAAGTGTTCACTTCTTGGTCAATCCTGAGACCAAATCCATCTTAACTAGAAAATAGATCCTATTTTGACTAAACAAGTATCCACC
>SLFB01000349.1 GCA_007124475.1 Vibrio sp.
CGTTAACAATTAACGACAGGTGTATTGAACACCCATGGCTTGATCGATGTCACGTACCACAGACCAGTGTTCTTTAAAGGTAATAGGAATAAATTGTGCTTCACCCGACTGAGAGAATTCTTTTTCCATCGCTGTACCTTTCCAATCAAAACTGAAAAAGGCTTGGCGGATTTTTTGTTGTAAATCAGGGTGTAGGTTGTACACCACGCCATAACCTGTGGTAGGGAAGCTATCGGATTTAAAGATGGTGTTATAACTGTCAGAACTGATGACATTACGTGCGATCATACGTCTGGCGACCGAGTTAGCGATAGCTGCAGCATCGTAATCACGGTTAACCACGCCTAAAATGGAGTTATCGTGAGCCCCTGAGAAAGCCGGGGTATAATCTTTACCTGCGGTTAATTGGTAGCTCGCTTCAAGTAGCGCTTGGGGTGCTTTAAAACCTGAGTTGGAGGTTTCAGCGGTAAACGCGAGTGTGCGGCCGCGAAGATCTTCAATCTTTTCTATTCCAGAGCTTGGATAGGTAATAATTTCCATTTCATAACCATAGCTACCGTCTTCTCTAGCCATCATCGCAAAAGGACGAAACCCTGCACACGCTACCGCTAATGGGTTTGAACCTGTGTTAAACCCAGCAATATGTAAACGTCCTGAACGCATAGCTTCAATCTGCGCAGCGTTAGAATTGACCGGGAAAAACTGGACACGTTTTCCTGTTATTTTCGCCATATGGTCTAAAAACGGTTTCCAGACATCCGCATAAACGGCAGGGTCTTCGACGGGCGTATAAGCAAAAATCAGTGTTGATGGGTTTATCCATGCTGATGGGTTCGTGGGAATATCCGCGACCAGATCGCCATCATTATCTTGATAGCGAGAATCGAGAGAAAATTGTGCGTGAGCAAGTGGTGTAGCGATTAATGCCAGTGCGACACATTGAGCTAAAAGCTTCATTCTATAACCTCAGGTTGTCATCTATAAATGAGTCCCTCAACGGTAGAAGTTAAAGATGACTTTCTTGTGAATAGATTGTTAAGACTTGATGACAGTGATGAGCGGTGATAAGAACGTGGATGTTAACAAGCAAACTAATCAAGTTGTTGCCTTTTTAGTTGATAGCTGTGCTAGATTATAACGGGTTTATCTCTGGTCGGTTATGATTGTTGCTGCAGCCATTTGGGCGTGGAGATCGATGAAATAAAGTGGATTAAATTTCACTCGTTTTACTGGCAAAAAGCCAATTGGTGAATTAGTATAAACTAAATAAGCATTCACTAATTTTTTCGGAGTGGTTGTAATGAAACCAAATGTACATGAATTTTTTGACGCTAACACATTCACATATAGCTATGTTGTGGTCGACCCTAGTACATCAAAATGTGCAATCATCGACTCGGTGCTTGATTATGATCCAGCCTCAGGCAGAACATCTTATGAATCTGCTGATAAAGTGGTCGCCTTTGTTGAACAACAAGGTTTATCGGTGGAGTGGATTTTAGAAACCCATGTCCATGCCGATCACCTAAGTGCTGCGCCTTACCTCAAGCAAAGACTGGGCGGTAAACTGGCGATAGGTCAGCATATTACTGTGGTGCAAGATACCTTTGGTAAACTATTTAATGTCGAGCACGATTTTTCGGTGGACGGTAGCCAGTTTGATCATTTATTTATCGATCAAGAGTCATTTACGGTAGGCAAGCTTCAGGCTAAAGCGATTCATACTCCGGGACACACACCAGCATGTATGACTTATCTAATTGGTGATAGTGCTTTTGTTGGTGATACGCTGTTTATGCCTGATTACGGTACCGCGCGTTGTGATTTTCCGGGTGGGGATGCGAAAACGCTCTATCACTCCATTCAAAAACTGTTCACTTTAGCCGATGAAACGCGCGTATTTATGTGCCATGACTATAAAGCGCCGGGAAGAGAAGAGTATCTGTTTCAAACCACGATTGGTGAAGAGCGTATGCATAATATTCATGTGGGTCATGGTGTGGAAGAAGCGGCTTTTGTCGCCATGCGTCAAGCTCGAGATGCGACTTTATCGATGCCGACTTTGATCTTACCCTCGGTTCAGGTCAATATGCGTGCTGGCGTATTGCCGCCGGCTGAAGACAATGGTGTTCAGTACCTAAAAATTCCACTTAATAAAGTTTAACTAACAAGGATAGCCTGATGTTGACATTGATTAGATTAACTCCACCACTGACTGTTGCACCGCAAATTGAGCCTAGTGATATCGAACAGATCGCTGGTTTAGGTTTTAAATCGGTGATCAATAATCGGCCTGATGGCGAGGAAAGTGGCCAGCCATTAAATCAAGCGATTGAACAACATGCTGAGCAGCTTGGTTTAGCTTATGTTCATTTACCCGTGGTGGGTGGCCAAATTAGCGAAGCTCAGATCCATCAATTTGGCGAATTGTTACAGACTCTTCCTCAACCTATTTTGGCCTTTTGTCGTACCGGAACGCGTTCTAGTATGTTGTGGTCACTGGCAAGTCAAGATAGCGCGATGTTCAGTGAGCGTCTGCAGATGGCTACCAAGCAAGGCTTTAAGCTTGATGGTCTCGGCGAGCGATTTGCTCAGCGTTAAGCACAAGCGCGGTGAGTTGAAATTAAAGTAAATAGGAATCAGCCAATGAAGCCTGCTTGGCGTCAATATCTGCCCATAGTGACTTGGTTGCCAGCATACACTCGCCAGGCTGCCAGCAAAGATGGAGTGGCGGCTATCATTGTCACCTTGATGCTGGTACCACAAAGTTTAGCTTATGCGATTGTGGCTGGTTTACCTCCAGTTTATGGCTTATATGCCAGTATTTTACCTCTGGTGGCTTACACTCTATTAGGAACCAGTAAAACGTTGGCTGTTGGCCCCGTTGCGGTGATTTCGTTAATGACGGCAGAAGCGATTGCACCCTTACATGATGTTGGGACACTCGCTTATGTAACTGCTGCGGCGACGCTGGCGTTTTTATCTGGGCTGATGCTCTTAATCATGGCGGTGTTTCGCTTAGGCTTTTTAACGACGTTTTTAAGTCATTCAGTACTCTCTGGTTTTATGACTGCCTCTGGCGTTGTGATTATTTGGGGGCAATTACCTAAGTTACTGGGCTTATCAGCGGCGTCTGACTCGCTCGCTGAAGTACTGGCTGCGGTGCACTATCCTACCTTATGGATGGGGCTGGGGAGCTTAGTTCTATTGCTGCTTGGCCGACGTTATTTTGCCTCTGTGTTACAAAACCTTGGCTGCTCTGCATCGTGGGCGGGCCATATCAGCAAATTACTGCCGGTGATGGTCATGGTCGCGAGCATCTTGATCATTCATTACTTTCCACACCATACTCAAGGGGTGAGTGTGGTTGGTGCTATCCCGACGGGTTTGCCAAGTTTCGTGATGCCGGTGTTGGAAACCAACTTAGTGGTTCAACTGTTGCCAGCAGCACTGCTGATCAGCGTGGTGGGGTTTGTTGAGTCAGCATCGGTTGGGCAAACGTTAGCGGCGAAAAGACGTCAACGAATTGAACCAAACCAAGAGCTCGTCGCTTTGGGGGGGGCGAATATTGCCTCTGCGATACAGGGCGGGTTTCCGGTGACGGGGGGACTTTCTCGTTCAGTGGTTAACTATGATGCGGGAGCGGAAACACCATTAGCGGGTATGTTGAGCGCGATAGGCATTGGTATCACGGTACTGTATTTCACGCCACTGTTTAGTTATCTTCCCCATGCGGTGTTAGCAGCGATTATTATTGTTGCTGTATCGGCTTTGATTGATATTAAAGCCATTTTTACCACTTGGCGCGCGGCAAAAAGCGATGGCGTGGTCATGCTAAGTACCATTGCTGGAGTGCTCTTTATCAATATTGAATGGGGGATCATTATCGGTGTGTTACTCTCATTAGTGATTTTTTTATGGCGAACCAGTCAGCCACATATCGCGGTGGTTGGATTAATCGAAGGGAGTGAACATTTTCGTAATGTGCAGCGTTTTCAAGTTAAACAGAGCAAAACGGTGTTAACTTTACGTATCGATGAAAGCTTATATTTTGCCAATGCCCGTTATTTAGAAGATAAAATACCGGAGTATTTAGCCAGCTACCCTGAAACTCAGCATTTGGTGTTGATGCTGTCTGGCGTTAATCGTATCGATAGCAGTGCCTTAGAAAGTTTACATTTGATTGCTGAGCGCGTCAGTCAATCGGGTATTAACATGCATTTGTCTGAGGTCAAAGGCCCCGTGATGGATGAAATACAACGCTCAACGTTTTTAGATCATTTCACAGGTCAAATCTTTATCAGCCAATTTCAAGCTTTTAGTCACTTAACTCAAGCGGAGCATCCGGATGAGGATTGGCGAATCTAACGCTACGCCATGGGAATACTTCTGTGATTAATCTCTCATATCTATCATTCGCGGTATAAATCTGTATAATTCGCCGCCTATCTATACCCTGATAACGTTCACCGATAGCCAGCTTGGTATCGGGCCATGTTTAGGGGATCAATATCTATTGATTGGCGTGTGGCTCTTAGCGGTTGTCACCC
>SLFB01000329.1 GCA_007124475.1 Vibrio sp.
GGGGACTATGAGAGCCATCCGTGGCTCTCACCAAAGGCCAGCCTACGGCTGTTCAAATTTGTTCCAGACAAATTTGTCACTCACTTGCCGCCTACCTGCAACTCCAAGTTGTTTGGGTATAAGTAGATATTCATCATTAAGCTCGAATCACTCGCACTTGATGTGATTCAATTTGTTGACAGTGATCATCGCTAAGATCGCTATCCGTCACTAGGACATGAATGCGATTCCAAGCAAGTTCTAAATTGGGGATTTTGCGACCAATTTTTTCTGATTCAATCATGACGATCACTTCACGCGATACTTCTGCCATCACTTTACTTAAGCCAGTTAATTCATTGAACGTTGTCGTTCCACGTTCAAGATCAAGACCATCCGCACCAATAAATAACTGATCAAAATCGTAAGAACGCAACACAGATTCGGCCACCTGGCCTTGAAACGATTCAGAATGTGTATCCCAAGTGCCACCCGTCATTAATAAGGTTGGCTCGCTCTCTAACTCATTCAGGGCATTCGCCACGTGTAACGAGTTGGTCATCACAACTAAGCCACGTTTATCGTTTAATTGCTGAATTAATGCTGCCGTGGTACTACCGCTATCAATCACAATGCGGTTATGATCTCGGATCAACTTCGCCGCCTGCTTAGCCAGCTCTAATTTTCGAATCGAAACTTTTTCATTAAGTTCATCGGCCATCACTTCTTTTGGTAAGGCAATGGCACCACCATAACGCCTTAACAAAAGACCATTGGTTTCAAGCGAAGCGAGATCCTTTCTAATAGTGACTTCTGAAGTGGAAAACTGTTGAGAGAGAGCTTCGACACTTACTTCACCTTGTTCATTCACTAAGCTAGCAATAGCGTGTCTTCTAAGCTGGGTGTTACGTTTCGACATGATTGGCAATTCTTTATGTTTCGTTTCGAAATATATTATAATCACTTCGAAACATTTCCGTCCATTTATTTCGATACAAAAAATTAATAAATAGCGCTAAAACCTTGTCCTAAGACAAGTCTTAAACCGTGATATTGATAGAATTAGGTGATAGAATCCGCACCTGAAAAGAAAAAAAATTACAGAAGATTATGAAATATTCTTACCACAATGCGACTATTTCTGCGTTGTGGCGCTGTTTGTGAAACTTCAGCTCAGATAAATAGTTATAAAATGACTAAATCTGTTGAAAGACTTTCAGCCTTAGAGTAACAAACTTGTCTACCTTTGCTGAGCAAAAGAATCGGCTCACAACATTCAAGTTCACTTTAGGGCTAGTTACTTTTTAAATTCATCTTAAATTTATTTACCGGAGAGCACTTTCCATGAAAAAGACCAAAATCGTTTGTACGATTGGCCCTAAAACTGAATCTGTAGAGAAATTAACTGAGCTAGTAAACGCTGGCATGAACGTTATGCGTCTTAATTTCTCTCACGGTGATTATGTTGAGCACGGTACTCGTATCGCTAACTTCCGTAAAGTAATGGAAAACACCGGTAAACAACTAGCGATTCTACTCGACACCAAAGGTCCTGAAATCCGCACCATCAAATTAGAAAATGGTGATGATGTTGATCTTGTTGCTGGTCAAGAGTTTACTTTTACTACTGACACTTCTGTTGTCGGTAATAAAGACATCGTGGCCGTTACTTACGCCGGTTTTGCTAAGGACTTAACAGCAGGCAATACCATTTTGGTTGATGATGGCCTGATCGAGATGGAAGTTTTAGCAACGACTGAAACCGAAGTAAAATGTAAAGTACTGAACAACGGTGCGCTTGGCGAAAACAAAGGTGTTAACCTTCCTGGTGTTTCAGTTAACCTTCCTGCCCTATCAGAAAAAGATAAGAACGACCTAAAATTTGGTTGCGAACAAGGTGTTGACTTCGTTGCTGCCTCTTTCATTCGTAAAGCGTCTGATGTTCAAGAGATCCGTGAAATTCTTACCGCTAATGGTGGTGAAGGCATCCATATCATCTCTAAAATTGAAAACCAAGAAGGTGTGGATAACTTCGACGAAATTCTTGAGCTTTCTGATGGTATCATGGTTGCTCGTGGTGACCTAGGCGTTGAGATCCCTGCTGAAGAAGTTATCTTTGCACAGAAGATGATGATTGAGAAATGTAATCGCGCACGTAAAGTGGTAATTACTGCAACTCAAATGCTAGATTCTATGATTAATAATCCACGTCCAACACGCGCTGAAGCGGGTGACGTTGCTAACGCAGTAATGGACGGTACTGATGCGGTCATGCTATCTGGTGAAACCGCTAAAGGTAAATACCCAGTTGAAGCGGTGACTATCATGGCGCAAATCGCCAACCGTACCGATTCAGCACTGAAAGCTGAGCTTGGCTCTCGTTTAGACAGCCCACGTCTACGCATTACTGAAGCAGTATGTAAAGGCGCGGTGGATACTGCTGAGAAACTAGCAGCACCATTAATCGTTGTCGCAACTGAAGCGGGTAAATCAGCTCGTTCAGTTCGTAAATACTTCCCAACCGCCAACATCATTGCGGTAACTACCAACTCAAAAACAGCGGCTCAACTTGTACTGAGCAAAGGTGTGACTCCTGTAGTTGTTGATTCTATTGAAAGCACTGATGACTTCTACCGTTTAGGTAAAGAAATCGCTCTAGAATCAGGCCTAGGTAAAAAAGGGGATATCGCGGTAATGGTTTCAGGTGCACTGGTTGCTTCTGGTACAACTAACACGGCATCTGTTCACGTTCTATAATAAACGAGCTGCGGGTTATTGATTATCAAACGGGGCTTATGCCCCGTTTTTTTTATCGCCAGTGTAAACGTTATTCGTCAGCGCAACCTTGCTTATGTAAACGATCATTTAATAACGTTGAGATCTGGTTTCTTCCCGCTCGCTTCGCCTTATATAACGCCATATCGGCGTATTTATACGATTGGGTAGCATCTTGGCTTAAGTCGGTAATGCCAGCGCTAATGGTCACTGATAGCTGATCGTTGTTAGCTACAGCCA
The DNA here is from genome assembly GCA_007124475.1 of Vibrio sp. Lineage (GTDB taxonomy): Bacteria > Pseudomonadota > Gammaproteobacteria > Enterobacterales > Vibrionaceae > Vibrio. Next base: position 2,995 of record SLFB01000329.1, read on the forward strand.
CTCGTAACTGCTCACTGATCCACTGCGCTTGTTGCACCGATGTTTCAGGCATGATCACGGCAAATTCTTCACCACCAATACGCGCGATAAAATCTTGTTCACGGAAGTGGGTCATTAATAATTTGGCAACGAGCATGATCACGCGATCCCCTTGATCATGTCCTTGTTCATCATTAACACGTTTAAAGAAATCAATATCTAATAAGACTAAGCAACAAGTAGAACTATCGACTTGTGCTTGTTGTAATGCTTGCTGATTTAATTCAATTTCAAACTTACGCCGATTCCAAAGCTGAGTTAAGCTGTCTTTTTCGCTTAATTCTCGTAACTGATTTTCGAGTCGCTTGCGTTCGGTAATGTCGACAATGGAAGTGATATAGTAGCTAAGGTGTCCCGCTTCCATAATGCCTTGAATACGGATCATAACCGTTGCGGTTTGGTTATGATGAGCATGAGATAACTCAAGCTCTCCCTGCCAATTGTGCTCTTTATTGAGCACATGAAGTACGTCGGATAGCAAGGCGATACCTTGTTGCAACAATATCGTTTTTAGTCCATGTTGACCAATAAGTTGCGTTTTAACTAAGCCAGTTAAACGCTCAAATTCACGATTAACCATCATCACGTGATGATTTTTATCCGCTATCATCACTGCCGTCATGCCATTTAATGCGGCTCGGGCTAATTTACTTTCGATACTACGCCGATAATAGTGTAAGAACATCGACAAAATCGGCAAAGCAAATAAAACCACCATCAATAATATAAATAGCGCTTCTTTGATCAAATCGTTCAGATCGCGTTCAGCGCGTATCGCTAATTCCTGCGGTGTCAGATTGATAAGCAAATAAAGAGGTTGTTCAGCCGGTAAAGTCATTCGAGTAAATACCAGCAAATGCTGGTTTTCCATATGATATCCAATACCGTCAGACTGCATTGCTTGCCAGGTATTAGGAAACGATTCACTCACGCTCACTGACAGGGAAAACGGTTTTTGTAACGAAGATTGTGCTAACGCATGGCTAATCAGCACACCATGGCTAGTAATGATCTCTGGTTGTAGATCTGAGTGTAAAGAGTAACGCATACGCTCAACTAGTCGCCACAAATCAACTTCCATGACTAGATAACCATAACGTAACCCAAAAACCATGACTGGTGTAATCAAGTGCATGGTTGGTGTCGCATCCTGATTATCTAAGCCCCAAATGGCGATCTCATCATCAGCCAACGCCTCTGCCATTGCTAGCCAAGCGACATCGGAAGTGGTAGTAAAGTCTTGACCAGATAATCGTGCCGCTGTATTCACAGCAGGTTGGTACACCACCCCAACTTTGGCCTGACCTTGATTATCAACAAAGGTTATCGAGTGATACCATTTTTGATAATGGGCTACTGAGCTAAAAGCCTCTTCCAATAAACGTTGATTGGTTAGCGTTGGCGAAAAGGCATAATCACAAGTGCTTTGACTATGTGCTAATAAGTGGATAATCGAGAACAGCTGATCTTGAATATTGGCGTATTCTCTAACGCTATAAGACAACTGATTTGAAGCTTGCTGCTTAGCATGACTAAGGTGGGTCTGGTTGATATGTTGGTAGCGCTGAGCATAATACAGCCAAAGGCATGCAACTACTGCTAAACAGGTTATGAGAAAAAAAGTCATCGTTTTGGATAATCTCATAACCTAATTCATCTGTACTTTATAATTCAAAGCGCGAATTATAACAGTATTTCACGATTGCTGAACAAAAAACTAGCTATATGTATAAATTCACACCAATAGACTATGTGATTGGGGCGAACGAACGTAGCCAACACCCCTGCAGCTTCAAGTAGGAAGGGTATAATGCCATTTTAATGATGCAATTGATAAATCACATCAACCCTATCCCGTATCACCAGCGTGGCATCTTGGTAACTATCATTAACGGCGGCGCTATCAGCCATAGCGACGGAACGCATCATGATCGGCTGAGGATTGTTGGCACTGTATTCAATCCGCCACACTTGACCTAACTTAACCTTAAAGCCTTTTGCTAATGACGCGGCTTTTTGTTCAGCATCTTTAATCGCGGCGATTCTCGCTTGCTGCTGATACTTGTCCTGTTGACTGACTTTCAGTTGTACATTGTCTATTTGATTAATCCCCTGAGCCAAAGCAAGATCCAAATACTGATTGAGCGCACTAAGCTGTTCAACATCTACCGTCACACTTCTCTGGGCCCGATAACCAGTCAGCTCTGGTTGCGCTGATGATGGATAATGATACTGCGGAGTAATGGATAAGTTAGAGCGAGTAATATGTTCATTTTTTACTCCCAAGCGCTTGAGCTGATCAATAAAGTTGGTCACAGCCGTATCCACCGCGGCTTTTGCTTGCTCGGCATTGAGGGTCGTTTCCACCACTCGCACCGAGAATTGTGCGCGATCCGGTTGAGCGACCACTTCACCATAGCCGGTGGTTGCTATATGGGGAAAATGAATAGGTTGAGCATAGAGACGAGGAGCGATTAACGCGAATGAGATTACCAACCACTGAGCTAGCCATTTCATAATACTGATCCTTAATGATGAAAACATCTGATGTGTAAGTGATGTCTGGATGATTGACAGCCTCCGAACCGCTTAGCATTGCAGGTTATAGCCAAACAACTTGGAGTTGCAGCTAGGCGGTAACTACATCACCATAGACACAGTATGAACTTGGGGTGAACGAACCTAGCCAACGCCGCTTCAGCTGCAAATAGACAAGCTACATCATAAGTGAATTGACGCTCATTCTCTGCCCATAACCAATAAACTGACATACTTTTGACTGTTTTAAATTTACTGTGGTAAATGGGCACGAGCATAGTGAACAATATCAGCCGATAGCTGCGCCAAAATGCCCATCTCTAACAACCAATGATGCCAATACATCCTATTGGTTATCGATAAACCAGGGGTAATATCAACCAGTTGTCCACTGGCTAACTCTTGCTCAATTTGCAGGCGAGGTATTAAACAATACGCTAATCCTGCGCAAGCTAACGCCACAAAAGCTTCCGAACTTCCCACTTTATGGTTGATTCTCAGCTCACCATCAATAGCAAAATGCTGCTTTAAGAATTCTTTGTGCTGAGTATCTTGCATATCAAAAGCCACAGAAGGGGCATTGAGCAGGCTGTCAGCATTCACCCCCTCAGTGAAATAACGCGCAATAAAACTTGGGCTGGCAACACATAAATAATCCATTTTCCCTAAATACTCGGCTCGGCAACCGGCTAGAGCGTGTTTTTCTAAACTGATTGCTCCCACCACTTCGCCATTTTTCATTTTTTCAATCGAACGAGATTCATCTAAGATCGAAAAGTGAAAGGCTACGTTTCCCTTCTTCATAATTGGCTCTAATGCTGGAATCACCCAACTTGCCAAACTATCGGCATTGGTTGCAATGGATAAGGTTACCGGGCGAGCTAACGTATCGTTTAACAGCTCTGGCATGGTCTCTTGCTCTAGTAATAACACTCGACGATAAAGACCCAGTAATTTTTTACCAATCAAGGTGGGCTTAGGTGGCGAACAGCGCACCAAAGCGGGCTGAGCAATAAATTTCTCTAGTTGTTTAATCCGCTGTGAAACCGCTGACTGGGAAATACACAGTTTTTCCGCTGCACGCTCAAAGCTGCCATATTGTAGTACCGCATCTAATGCTGCTATCCATTTGTAATCTAAGCCACGCACTCTTCTCTCCCTGTTCAAAATAATAAGCAAAACTTATTTGATATTAAAATTATTAATTATACTAATCAAACAACTCTGAGTATCTTGCGGCCATTATTTGGCATTCTATTAATGAGACTACTGTGAACTTCTGGATATTGCTACAAGGCTTCGGACTCGGGGCAACTATGATTATCCCCATCGGAGCGCAAAACGCTTACGTATTAAATCAAGGTATTAAACGTCATCACCACTTAACAACCGCCACTATTTGTAGTGTATTGGATGTTATTTTTATTTCACTGGGCATCTTCGGCGGCGGAGCATTGCTATCAAAAAATGAAAGCTTATTGATTGCCGTGACCTTAGGAGGGATTGCTTTTTTAACCGTCTATGGACTACTTGCTTTAAGAAGTGCTTTCAAGCCAGCAGCACAGCAAGAAACCTCCACCGAGGTGGTAGCACGAGGTAAGCGCACGGTAATTCTTGGCGCACTCGCGGTAACGGTACTCAATCCACATTTGTATCTCGATACCGTCGTCATTTTAGGCTCTATCGGTGGTCAATTTGAAGGTAATGATCGCATCTCATTTGCTATCGGCACCATGATTGCTTCCTTTGTGTGGTTCTATTCTCTGTCAATTGGTGCTGCCAAATTGGGTCCAACCTTATCTAAACCTAAGGTCAAAAAAGGAATCGATCTGGTGATTGCAACGATGATGTTTACGATTGCTTTCTTACTCGCGAATAATCTTCAGCAATATTGGCACTAATATATACCCAAACAACTTGGAGTTGCAGGTAGGCGGCAAGTGAGTGACAAATTTGTCTGGAACAAATTTGAACAGCCGTAGGCTGGCCTTTGGTGAGAGCCACGGATGGCTCTCATAATCCCTATGAGCATAGATAGACTATGTGATTGGGGCGAACGAACGTAGCCAACACCGCTGCTGCTTCAAGTCGGAAGGGTATAGTATCATTATCCACTGTTACCAATGGTAGATAGAAAAACGGAGGCCAAGGCCTCCGTGATACTTTCTGTCGCCAGTCGTGAAGGTCGATGACGTCAGTTAACTCAGTTTATTTAAATGAACATCCATTTGTGGGAACGGAATTTCAATCCCATTTTCATCCAACGCTTCTTTGATCTTATGGTTGAGTTCCCAGTAAACAGGCCAATAATCATCACTCGCTACCCAAGGTCGTACAATGAAGTTTATCGAAGAATCAGCAAGTTGATGTACCTCTACTCGTACCGCTGGATCTTTTAATACTCGAGGATCTCGCTCAACAACTTCACGTAAAACCTGTTTCGTTTTATTAAGATCAGATTGATAAGAGACGCCTATCAGTAAATCAACACGACGCGTAGCATGGCGAGAATAGTTGACTATCGCGCCATTTATGACAGCGGAGTTAGGCAATACCACCATTTTGTTATCTGGTGTTTTTAAAATTGTCTGGAAAATATGAATCGAGTCAACCGAACCTGCCGTTCCAGCGACTTCAATATAATCGCCGGATTTAAATGGACGGAAAGTAACAATTAACACTCCGGCAGCAAAATTAGACAGCGAACCTTGCAGAGCCAAACCCACCGCTAAACCCGCCGCACCAATAATAGCGACCACAGAAGCGGTTTGAACACCAATACGACTTAATGCGGCAACCAGTACAATAATAAAGAGCGTGTAGCGGACGATACCTTGAAGAAAATCGACCACTGCCTTATCCATCTCTCGCTTATGAAGCAGATTAGCTAATCCGCCCGCTATCGTTTTCACGATCAGGTTACCAATAAATAAGATCAGTACCGCTGAAATTATATTGACCCCGTATTGAATAAATAGATCAGAATTATCTGCTAACCAACTATTTACCTGATGTAAGCTCTCAACTCCAGGAACCTCTATTGCCAGTGACTCATTCGCCATACTATCCATCCTCTACAATCAATGATATCAATATTTTTTTGTTTAACCTGCGTCAGAAGGCCACAAAACCATACATATAACAAACCAAGTATACTGCTTTCAATCTCGGTAAACTGTCAGCTTACTCTCTAAGCTAGCAGATCCATTTGTTAATCACTAGCTTAAAAAAAAGCCGCCCTAACAAGGGCGGCTTTTTATACGCAGAATACGACTTACAGTACGTTAACGGCGTTAAGGTCTGCAAACGCTTTTTCTAAGCGTGCAACCATAGACGCTTGTCCTGCACGTAGCCATACGCGTGGATCGTAGTATTTCTTGTTTGGTGCATCTGAACCCGTTGGGTTACCAATCTGGCCTTGTAGGTAATCATGATTTTCCGCTTCATACTTACGGATACCATCCCATGTTGCCCACTGAGTATCAGTATCGATGTTCATTTTGATCACACCGTAGCTGATAGACTCTTGAATTTCAGCTTCAGTTGAACCTGAACCACCGTGGAATACGAAGTTCAATGAGTTAGCTGGTAGACCAAACTTTTCTGAAACGTGAGCTTGAGAATCACGTAGAATGGTTGGCGTCAAAACAACGTTACCTGGCTTGTAAACGCCGTGTACGTTACCGAAAGATGCCGCGATAGTGAAACGGTGGCTCACAGCACTTAATTTTTCATAAGCGTAAGCAACATCTTCTGGTGAAGTGTAAAGCTCAGATGCGTCCATATGTGAGTTATCTACGCCATCTTCTTCGCCACCAGTACAACCCAGTTCAATCTCGATTGTCATGTTCATTTTCGCCATGCGCTCTAGGTATTTGGCACAAGTCTCAACGTTTTCTTCTAGTGACTCTTCAGAAAGGTCTAGCATATGAGAAGAAAATAGTGGCTTACCAGTTTGAGCAAAGAACTCTTCGCCAGCATCTAATAGGCCATCGATCCAAGGAAGTAATTTCTTCGCAGCGTGGTCAGTGTGTAGAATCACTGGCACACCGTAAGTTTCAGCGACTGCGTGAACGTATTTTGCACCAGCAACAGCGCCAAGAATTTGTGCGCCTTGGCCTTCTAATTTAACGCCTTTACCAGCAAAGAAAGCTGCGCCACCATTCGAGAACTGAACCACAACCGGTGCTTTCACTTTTGCAGCAGCTTCAAGTACTGCGTTGATTGAATCAGTATTAACCACGTTTACCGCTGGTAGAGCAAATTTGTGCTCTTTAGCAACGGCAAATACTTTCTGTACGTCATCGCCTGAAATTACACCAGGTTTTACGAAATCGAAGATCTTAGACATGGATTGAATCCTATTTTTCTGTCGTTTAAAAATAAAACGGTTAAGTTTACATTCTTGCAATCATTTGCTTACAACTGGCGCTATTCTAGCAGAATAAACGACTTTATGCAGCAAACAAGAAAGCGGGAGTTCCCCCCCGCTCTCATCGAAATTATGCTTTCGCGCGCTCTTCTAGCATAGCGACTGCTGGTAATACTTTACCTTCAACAAACTCAAGGAAAGCACCGCCACCGGTTGAAATGTAAGAAACATCGGCTTTGATACCAAACTTATCGATCGCCGCTAGCGTGTCACCGCCACCCGCTACTGAGAAGCCCGCTGATTGAGCGATCGCTTCAGAGATCCCTTTGGTACCAGCTTCGAAGTTTTTGAACTCAAATACGCCGACTGGGCCATTCCACAAAATGGTTTTCGCGTTAGCGATGATGTCTGCCAATGCCGCTGTGGAATCTGGACCTAAATCGAAAATCATGTCGTCATCTTGCACTTCAGACACATGCTTGATTTCCGCTGCTGCATTTTCGTCAAATGCTTTAGCACAAGCCACGTCAGTAGCCACTGGAATAGAACACTCTTTCATCAACTTTTGAGCAGTTTCAATCAAATCTGCTTCATACAGCGATTTGCCCACATTGTGGCCTGCTGCTGCAATAAAGGTATTGGCAATACCACCGCCAACGACTAATTGATCTGCCACTTTTGACAACGACTCAAGGACTGTTAATTTAGTCGAAACTTTTGAGCCACCAACAATAGCTACTAGTGGACGCTCTGGCTTATCCATCGCTTTACCTAGCGCTTCAAGCTCAGCCGCTAATAGTGGACCAGCACAAGCGATTGGGGCAAACATACCAACGCCGTGAGTCGAAGCTTGAGCACGGTGCGCCGTACCGAATGCATCCATAACAAACACATCACACAATGCCGCATATTTCTTAGACAATTCTTCTTCGTTTTTCTTCTCGCCTTTGTTAAAGCGCACGTTTTCAAGAACAACGAGTTCGCCAGTGTTTAGCTCTAAGCCATCAAGATAATCTTTAGCAAGCTTAACTTCGCACTCAAGTGCATCTTTTAAGTAGTTAACTACCGGAAGTAGAGAGAACTCTTCTGAGTATTCACCTTCAGTCGGACGACCTAGGTGAGACGTCACCATTACTTTAGCGCCAGCTGCTAAACAGTGTTTGATAGTTGGTAGCGATGCAAGAATACGTGCATCAGACGTTACTTTGCCATCTTTCACTGGTACGTTTAGGTCAGCACGGATAAATACGCGTTTACCTGCTAGATCCAGGTCAGTCATCTTGATTACAGACATGGTTTGTCCTCTCAAATATTGATAAATAAAGTTTTTGGAAACCCGGCAACCCTGCCGAGCCTAATAATTCTTCAAACTGGTTATTGATATGGAGACCGCAGCTCGATATTTCAAGCTCCATACTATGGTTCTCCATCATCCTGCTACTACTCGGATGCTTGCATTGCGAGCGCCGTATCCAGCATACGATTCGCAAAACCCCATTCGTTATCACACCAGACGAGCATTTTCACGAGCTGGCCGTTACTCACTCTCGTTTGTGAACCATCGACAATCGCGCTATGTGGATCATGATTGAAATCGATAGAAACCAACGGTGCTTCAGTATAGTCAACAATGCCATCTAATGTACACCGAGATGCGTGTATGATGGTTTGATTTACGTCATTAACTTTCACATTTGTATTTAATGTGACACTTAAATCCATTGCAGTAACATTAACTGTTGGTACGCGCACTGAAATCGCCTCAAATTTGTTAGAAAATTTCGGAAAAATTCTTTCAATGCCTTTGTGCAATTTCGTATCAACGGGAATAATCGACTGACTGGCTGAACGTGTGCGACGCAAGTCGGTATGATAGGCATCAATAACCGGTTGATCGTTCATTGCGGAATGAATAGTAGTAATCGTGCCAGAATCAATCCCAAAGGCTTCATCTAGCACTTTGATAATCGGTACAATACAGTTAGTGGTGCAAGAGCCATTCGACACCACACGGTGCTCATTGGTAAGAGTTTGATGATTAACACCATAGATAATCGTGTTATCCAGATCATGGCCACCAGGATGGGAAAAAAGCACTTTCTTGGCTCCTGCCGCCAGATGCATTAAGCCATCTGCTTTTGAGCCATACACTCCTGTACAATCGAGAACAATATCGACTTCAAGATCGCGCCAAGGTAACAACTTAGGTTCACTAAGATGTAAAATACGAATCGAGTCATAAACACCAACTTCATGGTGTATGTACATATGCTCTTGATCATTAGTGATTTTTTTACCAAACCGACCGTGACTGGTATCGTATTGTAGCAAATGAGCCATCGCATCAGGTAAGGCCAGCTCATTCACCGCCACGACTTTGATTTGCTGATTTTTTCCACTCTCATATATCGCTCGCAAGACATTGCGCCCGATACGCCCAAACCCATTGATCGCGACCTTAAGCATCATTCCATCGTCTTAATTATTATTGAGGTAGAGATAGTAACTGATAGGCTCTCACAGCAACACCCCTACTCGTATTGATATGCATAAAAAGGCTCACTGATTAGAGTGAGCCCTGTTTGGCATCTTTAGAAGCTAATGTCTGCTCCTATCCAGTAACTGCGTCCATCGAGAACTTTACCGTGTTTGGCTTGCTTTATATCCGTGTCAGTAAGGTTATAAATACCGAATAGCAAGCGTGTTTCTTTATTTACTTGATAGTTGCCACCTATATCTACGGTTTGGTAAGCATCGTATTTATCTCCAGCGGCTCCGCCTCGCTTAATCGCGTATTCACTTCCCTTATATTTAGCATGGGTCCAAAAACTGAGTTGTTCGGTAGCGTCCCAATCCAAATTCACTGACGCTTGATGACGAGGAGTGCTGTTTAATGGGTCCCCTCGATTGGTACCACTGCGCTGTTCAGAATCAGTAAAGGTATAATTAGCCGATAATGACCATTGCTCCATCACTGGGAGTTTAACACTGGTTTCAACCCCTTGAATCCGAGCTTTATCGACATTTTCTCGCTGTTGAATAAAGTCATGTCGACTGCCCGATGGGGAAACGCATGAATTGCTATCGCTGGCATCATCACATAGCGTGCTGATTAATACCTTATCTTCAAAATCAGTATTAAACAAAGTTAATGACGCTTGTAATCCAGTAGGGAGTTGATAGAAAAGCGCAATTTCTTGGTTAAAGGTCTTCTCAGGCTTCAGATCAGGATTACCCAAAATAACACCATCGCGACGTCCACCCCCCGTCACTTGACCCCAATCTTGAGACACTTCGCGCAGGCCTGGAGCACTAAAACCATTACTCACTCCGCCTTTTAGTGTCCAATGCTCATTCAGTTGCCAAACCGCATAAGCACGGGGAGTAATTTCATTGCCATAATGCTGATCGCGATTAAAGCGCGCTCCAAGGGTTAAAGCAAAATCCTGTGTTACTTGCCACTCATCTTCAATGAAAAAGGCACCACGCCAGCGCTCCAACGAACTAACATTAGGATTGTATTGGTTACCCGCATCATCTAGTGACTCTTTAAAGTATTGTCCGCCCACAGTCACAAAATGATCGTCAAATGCACGCTGTAAACTGGCATCAAGCACTTGATTGGTTATCTCCATTTTACGATTTTTGTTTTCATTTTTTTCGTGGCTATAGCTCAACTGACTAGTGGTAAAATCCCAACGTCCTTCGTGAGATAACGTGTACATTGCCTGCTCATAGTCACCTTGAGATGGACGGGTAGTACTCTTCAGAGAACTGTCACGCTTTTGGCGACTTTGCTTAATATCAATACGAATGTCTTGATCGTCGGTTGGAGTCAGGTCAAAACGAACATTGGCGCTGTTCATCTCTTGTTCTGGATAATAGCCCATTTTCTCATCTTCAGAACGACGAGCAACAGAACCAGAAAGTTGAACACCGAGCAACCCGTCAATTAGAGGGCCGGTCAGTGTTGCACTGGCTTGTTGGGCATCACCCGCGTAACCACGATCGCGCAGTTGGCTTTCTAAACGAACGGAACCATTCCAGCTATTAGCCACTTTTTTAGTGATAATATTAATCACCCCGCCCATTGCATCAGAACCGTATAATGAAGACATAGGCCCGCGTACAACCTCGATTCTCTCTATCATGTTGAGTGGTGGGATCCAGCCTTGCTCGATGCCCGGCCCATCACTATTAGGGCGTGTTTGACGGCTACCTTGTCGTTTACCATCAACTAAAATCAGCGTATATTTAGCATCTAAACCACGGATACTAATATCTTGACTCGCACCACCACCAGAAATATAAATCCCAGGCACGGAACGTAACGCATCGGTTAAATCTCTAAAGGATCCTTTCGCCAAATCGTCTGCACTGATTACGGTAATACTGGCCGGTGCATTTCTCACCACCTGCTCAAAACCTGACGCGGTCACAACCAGTGTTTCATCAACTTGATGCTCTTGCTGAGCACTCACTGATACTGACGTAAATAACCCACACATGACCGCAAGCGCCACTCTGGTTGGATTTAATGTAGACATTCACCACTCCATAAATGATAATGATTATTAATTCAATGTTAAATTATTCACAATTTAAATCATTGAGATAGATAGACAGATGGAATAGTCGATCCCAAATATGGAACAACGAGATGATTGAGTAATGAGGTCACTGTTATCATGCATGATTTATGTGCTATCAAAGCCTTTAATGCACTCTGCCAGCATAAAAGTCTGACCGCTGCCGCTAAAGCGCTTGAGCAACCCAAATCGACCTTAAGTCGCCGACTTGCTATGTTAGAAAACGATGTGGGACAAACGCTGATCACTCGCCAAGGCAACCGACTGATATTAACTAAGGCGGGGCAAGTATTTGCTGTGTATAGCGAGCAATTACTTGAGTTAGCATCAAAAAGCATCGAAGCGTTACAAGAGCTCAATAACCAAATTAGTGGTCAGTTAACCTTAGTGGTTCATCCTAATTTAGTCAGAGGCTGGATAAGTCATGTACTGGATGAATTTATGCAGGCTCATCCTGAAGTCACCATTCGAGTACATAGCCATTACGTCACTGAAAATAGCGTACTCGAGCCAGATCTCATGATTTGGATCGGTAATATCTCTCACCCAGGTTGGCGACGAGAGCGACTCGGTCATTGGCATTATTCACCGTATGCTTCTCCAAGCTACTTAGCCTCCAATCCTAAGCCCGAACATCCTCAACAACTGATCAATCATCACTGGATCGATTTTATCGCTTGTCGCCAAGAAGGATTAACCTTAACTCATCCCACTCAAGGGGAGTGGACATTACCAGCTCTTAAAAGCCGCTTACAAAGTGACAGCTTAGCCATGCAAGCCGATGCGATAGCGAAAGGACGGGGGATGGGATTACTACCGACTTGGTTTGCTGCTGGTTTTGAGCGCGCTCATCCAGGCAGTCTGGCAGCGTGTCTGCCGGAATGGTTATCTCCACCCAGTGAAGTGGCTTGTTACTACCCAGCGGGGCGTCACCCTTTACGGTTACGATTATTTATTGATGCTTTACGGCATGCTTGCCCTGATGAATGGAAAGCTGGCTAATCAACGTTAAAAAAAGCCCAGCTTATTAGCTGGGCTTAGATCAGGCGATTAAGCCAATAGTTCGTTAGCCGTTTTCACTACATTTTCTGTCGTAAA
>SLFB01000100.1 GCA_007124475.1 Vibrio sp.
AAATCAGCAACTTCTCTAACTCCTAACGTCACTTCATTAACGTAATAATCCATAATGTCAGGCATTTCAAAGGCAATAGGTGCTGGCTGAGCCTCTTCTTGTGGCGCTGGGGTTGATTGCGAAAGCTGCTTTAAGGCTTCGAGACGATCTTGCTCTGGCTTATAATAAAATAAATAATAGCCTGCTGCTGCACACGCCAATCCAATACAAAGTAGCAGTAACATTAGTACTTTTTTCATCATGACTACTCCCAGATCGCCGTTGATGTGCTTGAAATAAGAATCGACCGTCTAACCAGTTTACATTGTAAATTCTTTACTAAGCCAGCTGTTGCATAAATTATCATTTAATATTGACCAAGTGCACGCTGTCAGTATTTATCTCGTTGCACCTCGCTTTCTCTAGCTATACTGCTCTGCAAATGATTGATTCTTTCACCATCATTGCATATGGGTCAATCTCCATCGCATTAAAACGAACTAACAATCGAAGATTCATCATGACATCGTCAAAGTTTAGGTATCTTAGTCAATTTTTTTTGGTGCTATGCATTCTCGGATGCATCCCTTTCTTGTACTTTACCCATGAGCTCAGGCAACTCAATCAAAGTATAGGTCATGAATTCGAAGCAAAAATACAAAGTGACAACTCTACATTTACCATGCTATCTGCTGATGGGCAGCCCTTGGTTCCTCTGCTTGACCAGCAATCCACTCCTTTTAATGACCCTATCAATGAGCTAGCTAAGCATCATCCTAACTTGTGGAGCAAGATCCAAACCCACCCTCAAGGCAACCTTTTTTATCAAGGACGTCATTATCATTTTCTACAATTAATCTTGCCTATCTCTGATAACGAGCTTAACAAGATATTTATTTTCAATAGTCAAGACCCACAAAGTATAGCTCAATACAATGCTGTTAAACGCCAGCAACTGCTTACTCAAGCCATCGCGGTGTTTATTTTAGTCTTGATCATCAGTCTTGGCAGTATGGTATGGAATATCAATCACCATAAAAATAGCCTAGAGAGCAAACTTGCTTTAGCCGCAATGAATGGTATGTCCGCAATGATGATCACCGATAAACAAAACCGAATTGTTAAAGTAAATTCTGAGTTTACTCGCTTAATCGGCTATCGCTCAGAGGAGGTGATTGGCAAACCGCTCTCCTATTTTGGATTCAATCGCCATAACCAACAATTTTATGTCGATATGTGGCGATCACTACAAAACCAAGGTTTTTGGGAAGGTGAGGTCATCAACAAACGTAAAGATGGCGCTAAATTGACCGTTATCTTACGTATTCAAGCCGTTCTAGATCAAGATAAGGTAATTCAATACTACATTGCTTCATTCGTAGATATTACGCAGCGTAAACAACTGGAAAATCGCTTACGTGAATTGAGTGAAAGAGATCCATTAACTGGAATCTATAATCGACGTAAGTTTGATCAGCACATCCAACTTGAATGCCAACGGGCTCAGCGCTACCCAGATCAAGAGCACTCTTGCTTAGTCATCATAGATATCGACCATTTCAAACAAATTAATGATCAATACGGCCATAGTTATGGAGATAAGGTTCTAAAATCGGTTGCGGCAACACTTGGGGAAGGCATTCGTGAATCTGATTTTCTGGCTCGCATTGGCGGTGAGGAATTCGCAATCATCTTACCTCATACTCCCATTGAAGAGGCGCAAACCGTCATAGATAGATTACGAATGGAAATTTATTACCTTCACCAAAATCGCATTTCAATTAGTGCTGGTATTAGTGCTATTAACCAGTCTGAACAGGCAAGCTATCAACGTGCAGATAAGGCACTTTATGAGTCAAAACTGACCGGTCGTAACCAAGTCACGGTTAATGTTGAACATCTACTGACCGCATAATCGAATGACGTTGATAGTACGGCTAAGCACCGCTTTAGTGCAGGCGCACCAAATGCAAGCAAAGATAGCAACCAATCCAGTGCATAGCTAACCCGTTCGCACCATACAGCAATCAAGGTATTCCCACCGCTTGCATGCTGTTCGTGCTAATCTGAATACATAATGGTAATAAGTTGGCCTAATACTTGTAGACAAGATAAGTAAAAAATAACGCTGGTCAGCACCGCTACCGCTTTAAGTTAGAAGGATATCAACGGCTATGAAAGTGACAGCTTAGCTGCATCTGCAAGTAACAAGGATAGATTTAACTTGAACGCAAAATGCACAATGACAGGGAGAAAAAGATGCAAGATACCTTAACCGTCGTTTTAGCTGGAGGAATGGGTTCACGCTTATCTCCCCTGACCGATGACAGAGCAAAACCCGCCGTTCCGTTTGGCGGTAAATATCGCATTATTGATTTTACCCTCACTAATTGCTTACATTCAGGTCTACGGCGTATTCTGGTACTCACGCAGTATAAATCTCACTCCTTACAAAAGCATTTGCGCGATGGTTGGTCGATTTTCAATCCAGAGTTGGGGGAATTTATTACCGTGGTCCCCCCTCAAATGCGTAAAGGTGGTAAATGGTACGAAGGCACTGCAGACGCACTGTTCCATAATATGTGGCTGTTATCACGCAGCGATGCAAAATACGTCGTTGTTCTTTCTGGCGACCATATTTATCGCATGGACTATGCTGCAATGCTGGAAGAACATATTGAAAATCAGGCCGATCTGACCATTGCTTGTATGGAAGTTTCCCGCCAAGATGCCTCCGCATTTGGTGTAATGGCCATTGATAAAACCCAGCGAATTTGCTCTTTTGTTGAAAAGCCAAGCGATCCCCCCTCTCTGCCGAATAATCCCGACCGCAGTTTAGCCTCTATGGGTATTTATATCTTCACCATGGATACACTAAGGAAAGCACTGTGTGCCGATGCTGAACTTGATCAATCAAGCCACGACTTTGGTAAAGATATTATCCCGAAACTCATTCCATCTGGGCGGGTATTTGCTTATCAATTTGCCAATGAAAAAGGGCGCGTTGCCAAAGACCGCTACTGGCGAGATGTCGGCACCATTGATTCGTTTTATGAAGCCAATATGGATTTACTAGAGCCCGTCCCGCCGATGAATCTTTATCAAAAAAATTGGGCCATTCGCACCTATGAACCTCAATTGCCACCAGCACGTACCGTCTCGTCTGCTACCGGAAACGAAGGCATTTTTATTAACTCGATCATTGCCAATGGTGTGATTAATTCCGGAGGTTCAGTACAACACTCGATCGTTTCATCCAGCGTTAGGATTAATGATGGTGCAACGATAGTCGACAGTATTTTATTTGATGATGTGGAAGTTGGCGAAGGCTGCCAGTTAGTCGGATGCATTATCGATAAACATGTCAAAATTCCGCCGCATACCAAAATTGGTGTCGACCGCGCAGCTGATTTACAACGCTTTACGTTATCGGAAAAAGGCATTGTTGTTGTGCCGGAAAGCTATCAATTTACTTAAGAAGCCTAATTATCAGCGCTCCACCCCTCAACCAAGCCACGAGTTGAGGGTTGGCGAAAAATCAACCGCCATACCCAAACCACTTAGCGCTGCAGGTAGGCACTAGTGAGTTCATCGCCATGCGCATAGGCAGCCGATGTGATCGGGGTGAACAAACGTAGTTAACCCTCTGCTGCTTCAAGTAGTAAAAGGATAAAACCATGATTACTCTATGATGGTGACCACAATTCCACTATTATGCTTTTTGCAAAGTATCAACCCAACATTGGATCCACTGCTAACCAAAGCCCATATATACCTATTCGAATCGGCTAAGCAGTGGCCATATTTCTAATCCGAGGTACGAATAATGCAATTTACCTATGTCAATCCAACTCAGATTTATTTCGGTCAGCAACAGATCGCAGCGATCAGCCAAGCGATCCCAATTCAGCATAAGGTTCTGGTCATCTACGGTGGTGGCTCAATTAAGCACAATGGTGTGTATCAACAAGTAGTCGATGCCCTGCAAGAACATACTTGGCTGGAATTTTCCGGCGTCGAGCCAAATCCAACCAAAGAAACCCTCGATAAAGCCGTTGCTATCGTTAAACAGCAAGAGATTGATTTTATTCTTGCCGTTGGTGGGGGATCAGTGATTGACGGTTCAAAATACGTCGCCGCCGCCGCTAAATACTCAGGGGATGGCTGGGATATTATGCTAGGAAAACATCACGTCACCGATGCCACACCGATTGGCGCGATTCTCACCTTGCCCGCCACTGGCTCTGAATCAAACTCTGGAGCAGTAATCACTAAAGCAGAGACTCAGGATAAACTTTCCTTCTTATCGCCACAAGTACAGCCTAAATTTGCGGTGATGGATCCCGACGTGATGAAGACGCTACCAGAGCGTCAACTCGTCAATGGTTTGGTCGATGCTTGGGTACATATTTGCGAGCAGTATCTCACCTATCCAACTCAAGCGATGGTCCAAGATGGCTACGCTGAAGCGTTACTGAAAAATCTCTTGGAATTGGGAGCAGATTTTGCACAAAGGGATAACGACGCCTGGCGTGCGAATTTAATGTGGACGGCAAACCAAGCAC
>SLFB01000083.1 GCA_007124475.1 Vibrio sp.
AAGTAAGTAAAAACACCGCCCATCAGGCGGTATTAAGCAACCAATCAAATTGTATCTGC
The DNA here is from genome assembly GCA_007124475.1 of Vibrio sp. Classification (GTDB taxonomy): domain Bacteria; phylum Pseudomonadota; class Gammaproteobacteria; order Enterobacterales; family Vibrionaceae; genus Vibrio. Next base: position 60 of record SLFB01000083.1, read on the forward strand.
AAGTTGCAACTATACCCAAACAACTTGGATTTGCAGGTAGGCGCTAAGTGAGTTCATCCCCATGAGCATAGACAGACTATGGAATTGGGGTGAACGAACATAGCCAACACACCTGCATCTTCAAGTAGGAAGGATATATACCCAATTATCTTCTATTAAGCAAAAAACACCAACAGCATTAATACTGGACAAACGACGCGCACATAAACTGGCCACACTTTCCAAAACCAACCTTGCTCGATATCTGGATAACCTTGCTTCAATTCTTGTAGGATTTTATTTCGATGCCATATCCAGCCAACCATTAAGGTAATCAACAGGGCGATAATTGGCTGAGAATACACCGTTGTAAATTGAATCACCAAGCCAAACAAGGCTGAAAAATTAAATACAATCACCGCAGAGAATAATGTGACTAAACCACCAATCCACAGTACCGCGGTGCTTCGACTTTGCTCTAACTCCTCAGTTGCGCAAGCTACAGGAACCTCTAACATGGAAATAGAGGAGGTTAAAGCCGCAATCACCATCAGTAAAAAGAACACCATACCAATTAAGATGCCTATCGTGCCCATAGTGTCAAACATCGCTGGCAATACCGTAAAGACCAAAGTATCTGAGTTGAGTAATTCCCCAGTCGCGGAAACAATTTCCACACCATTATGTTTGGCAACGAACATTGCCGGTAAAACCATTAGACCAGCAAAAAAAGCAACACCAGTATCAATCAACGCCACTTGTGCCGCTGTTTTAGGGATATTAGTCTCTTTTTTCAAATAGGAACCGTAGGTAGTCATCACACATACACCTAACGATAATGAAAAGAAAGCCTGCCCCATTGCGCTAACGATAAGCTGCGGGCTTAGGTGATTAAAATTAGGCACTAGGTACATCTTTAAACCATCAAAAGCACCTGGCTGAGTAAAGATATACAAGGTTAATAAGCCAAATAACACAAATAACAATGGCATAAGGCGGCTTGACCATTTTTCGATACCATTGGCGACACCATTACGAACCACAAACATGGTTAGTGCCATAAAAGCCATCATCAATACTAAATTTCGACTAGTTCCAAAGCTTGTTAACCATTGACTGGCACCATGAAGCCCGAATAATTCTAAGCCAGTACCGAATAATGAACCTAGTAACCATCCAGCCACAATCGCGTAAAAACTGAGGATCAGCGAAACCACAATCATGCCACTGATGCCAAGTAAAATCGCGCCGATTCTTCCTTTTGGCCAAGCCGTAATAAACGAACGGATCGGGTTCGATTGACCATAACGACCGACCGTTAATTCAGCCACCAACATTGGAAAGGCTAATAAAAACACCATCAGCAAATACACAAATAGAAAAACAGCCCCACCATTGCTTGCTGCTTGAGTGGGAAATCCCCATACATTACCCAAACCGACTGCAGAACCAGCGGCTGCCATAATAAAACCAAACCGAGACGTAAATTGGCTTCGAGCGCTATTTGCCATATATAAATACCATTAGAGTGACCGACACCAACTGTAAACTAAAAATTACAGCCAGATGTAACTTGAGATTTAAACAACATATAGCAAGTAAAACAGTTTAACGATAAAATTTAAAGGCCTCTTGCTTTAAATGCACTATTAAAATATCTATCAACAGTTCAAGCGGTTATTTATTGACCAATCAATCACCTTATCTTGATTTATTTTCAATTCCGCTCTCTTTATCGCGCTCTTTTTGTTGCCTTGTATTTCATATCCTGTTTATCTTCTTTCTTCTCAATCACTTTGACATTACTATCTCCGATGGACTGTTATTGATACCGTAAGTTTATGGATAAAATTTATCATTTTTTAACCTTAGCCGGAGTTGGCATTTATTGGCTACTGGTGGCAGGGGTGACTATTCGTGTTGTTCTGAAACGTAAAGCGATCAGTGTTTCTCTGGCGTGGCTCATGATTATTTATATCATCCCGATTGTTGGCGTACTCTGTTACTTTATGTTTGGCGAGCTCAACTTAGGTCGAAAGCGGGCTGAACGTGCCAAAGAAATGTTCGAGCCTTTTGGTGAGTGGTTTCGCTCCCTCAACGATTGCCAAGCTCACATGCCAGAAACCATGGGAGCACATATTTATAAAATTGATGAATTATGTAATCGACGTATCGGTATTCCAGCTCTCAGTGGCAATACGCTGTCACTGCAAAATTCCCCCAATGAAATCCTACATTCCATCATTGAGGATATTGAGCATGCACAGCACAGTATTCGGATGGAGTTCTACATTTGGCATCCTGGCGGATTAGCAGACGCCGTAGGCTCTGCATTAATTCAAGCGGCCAAACGAGGCGTGACTGTTAAATTATTACTGCATTCTGCAGGCAGTCCCCGTTTTTTCCGTAGTCACTGGTGTAAAATCATGCGTAATGCTGGTATTGAAGTCATCGAGGCATTACAAGTAAGTCCTTGGCGAATGTTATTTCGCCGATTAGATCTGCGTCAGCATCGTAAAATCATCGTCATCGACGATAATATCGCCTACACCGGCTCGATGAACTTAGTTGACCCTGCTTTTTTTAAACAAAACTCAGGGGTTGGCCAGTGGATTGATATTATGGTTCGCATTACTGGCCCAACGGTAAATGTGCTGTCTGCTATCCACTGCTGGGACTGGGAATTTGAAACTGGTTCACGCATGTTGCCCAATGTTCCAGAGTGTCATTTATCCCCAGAGCAGCCCCAGCACCCGATCCAAGTGGTGCCATCAGGCCCAGGTATGCCTGAGCATTTGATTTTACAAGTTCTCATACTTGCTATGCATCAAGCCAATCAATCGGTGCGGATCACTACGCCCTACTTTGTCCCTAGTGCTGATTTGCTGGCGACATTAAAAATGACCGCACAACGTGGAATTACTGTTGAATTGATCATCCCGCAAAAAAATGATTCCATTATGGTCAAATGGGCTTCAAGGGCATTTTATGATGAACTGTTATCTGCTGGTGTTATCATTTACGAGTTTTATGGTGGGTTACTGCATACTAAATCTGTTGTCATTGACCAAAAATTTTGTCTGGTAGGAACCGTTAATCTTGATATGCGTAGCTTATGGCTAAACTTCGAAGTGACGTTAGCCGTCGATGACGAAGAATTCACTCAACAGCTCTATTGGCAACAACAAAGTTATATTGAACAATCACAGCCCGTTCAAGCCAGTGAATGGAGTAAACGCCCAATGGGGAATCGCTTTTTAGAACGTGTGTTTTATCTCTTTAACCCACTTCTTTAATCAAAACATCCAACTACTTGGTAATCTCAAGTAGGAAGAGAATGATCATAGTTAATACAAGGATGCTCTATGCCACAGCACAAAAAAACTCAACTGATCACTGCCGGCAGGGATAAGAAATGGACACATGGCAGTGTTAACCCACCGGTTCAACGAGCATCAACCATCGTTTTTGATAGTGTTGCCGATAAACATCGTGCGACGGTTAATCGTGCCAATAAAACCTTGTTTTATGGCCGTCGAGGAACCACGACTCATTTCGCTTTTCAAGAGGCGATGAGCGAATTAGAAGACGGTGCAGGATGTGCCCTGTATCCTTGCGGCGCGGCTGCCATTAGTAATGCTATTCTTGCTTTTGTGGAGACGGGAGATCACCTGTTAATGGTGGATACCTGCTATGAGCCTACACGGGATTTCTGTAATACTATTTTGAAAAAATTTGGCGTTGAAACTACTTATTATGAGCCTATGATTGGCGAAGGGATACGGGATCTTATCCGACCTAATACCAAAATTTTATTTACCGAATCTCCTGGCTCGATCACAATGGAGGTGCAAGATATCCCGACTTTAGCACGTATAGCGCACCAGCATGATGTTATGGTCATGATGGATAATACTTGGTCAGCGGGGCTCCACTTCTCCGCTTTAGCTAAAGGTGTTGATATCTCTATTCAAGCGGCAACCAAATACATTGTTGGACATTCAGATGTGATGCTCGGCACCGCGGTCGCAAAAGCTGACTATTGGGACCAACTTCGTGAAAATAGCTATTTAATGGGCCAATGTATCTCTCCCGATGATGCTTATCTTGGTCTACGCGGTCTCAGAACACTGTCAGTACGTTTACAACAGCATGAAACGAACGCCCTAACCATTGCCAAATGGCTGGCCGAACATCCTTTAGTCGATCATGTGCGCCATCCGGCACTCAACTCATGCCCTGGTCATGAGTTTTTTCAACGTGACTTTACCGGCGGCAATGGCTTGTTTTCCTTTGTCTTAAAAACCAGCCACCCAAGAGCCACCACCGCACTGCTTGATGGTATGCAACATTTTAGTATGGGCTACTCATGGGGTGGTTTTGAAAGTCTCATTTTGGCCAATGAGCCCAAAAGCTTCAAAGCATTACGCAGCGTTGCCCAACCTAGTTTTACTGGTACTCTGATCAGATTACACATTGGCTTAGAAGCCGTTGAAGCATTAATT
>SLFB01000079.1 GCA_007124475.1 Vibrio sp.
ACTCTCGCAACTTGAAGCGGTGGGCGTTATTCACCCCAATGGCATATCCTCTGTCTGTGCTCATGGGAATGAATTGACTGGCTGCTTAGCTGAAATTTCAAGTTGTTTGGGTATATTGAAAGCACAAAAGCACGCTACTACATAATAGAATATCCCTTTCCTACGTGAAACTGCAGAGGGTTGGCTATAACGTTCGTTCACCTCAATTATAGAGCCTGTATATGCTCATGGGGATAAACTGATTTGCCGTCTACTTGCAACTCCAAGCTGTATATAGCGTGATAACGGGCGGAGCATATCGTGATCTGGGTCAATATTGAAAGATCAAAAAAATATAATTTAGAACCAAGGGTTATCTAACGGCTTGGCTTAGCGATATTGATCGATTAACTTCAGCATCTCTGTGCTAGATAGCGTCCTAACCCGTTGATTCTGGCGCTCAAATAAGGCGTACAATAGAGCTTGAGCCACCTTGTCTGCATGGATTGGGATCAGGTTTTTAAGCTGACCGAACAATAACCATTGTGCGAATTTCATCACGCGTTGTAGCCATAGTTCATCTTTTCTACTTTGCTCTCGCTGGCCAGCTAAAGGCCCTGGACGTACAAAAATAATCTGTTCAAAGTCCAAGCGACGGATGGTTTCTTCCATCCGACCTTTACAGCGCAAGTAATGAGACCGAGCGGTTGGATTTGCCCCATAGCTGGAGACGATGGCAATATGCGTGACACCCAATAGCTTCATACTATGAGCTACTTGGCATACTAACTCAAAATCGATTTTTTCTAGGCCAGCAGCAGAGCCAGCTTGCTTGCGGGTTGTCCCTAAAGCAATAATACCGTAGCGAACAGCAGGGGCATTATGTGACCAATCGGTTATTCGTAATTGAGGATCGATCAGTTCGGTTAGCTTACTGTGACTGGCGGCCATAACATGACGTCGACTCAGGCTGTAAATATGCTCCATTGCTGGCTCAGAGAGTAAGCGCTGCAACACCGCCTTGCCTACCAATCCAGTTGCGCCAGCGATGATAACGCTGGGTCGTTGTGTTTTTATGGCCATGGTTGTCCTTTACTATCATTCAGCAAATACGCTATTTAGTATCATGCCTTAAGCGATGGATTATCGGCAAGTAGGGGCAGTTAGTTACTTGGGGCAAGGCGTATTTAATGTTAAAATTCCGTCAGTTAAACCTGTTGCTAACGTTTTACAGGTGGATTAATTAAGTAGCGAGGGTGATAAGTGAGATCTGCTCTACATACATTGGCTAAACAATTCTTTACCATATCGGGCTGTGCAATAAAGGAGTAGCGCATGACGAAATCCCTCTTTCAGAGCTCTTTTCTCAACGATAGTTTAGATCTCGATCGACCAATGCTCAGCCATGAGCTTACCACCCATGCTGGCGTTAAGCTTAAAGTATTACAACGTGGTGTGTTAGAAGTTGTTCCTGCGATTAGCCAAGACAATAGTAAAAACTTATTAATTTCTTGTGGCATTCACGGTGATGAAACGGCTCCGATGGAGCTCGTGGATAAAATCATTGACGATATCATCAGTGGTTTTCAAACCGTTGAGCACCGTTGTTTGTTTATCATTGCTCATCCTCAAGCTACCTTGCAACACACGCGCTTTATTGAACAAAACCTTAATCGATTGTTTGATGATAAACCTCATCGCTCAAGTGTAGAATTAACCATTGCCGATAATTTAAAAGCAATCGTTAGTCAGTTTTTCGCTAATACGCCTCCTCACAGTCGCTGGCATTTAGATTTGCATTGCGCGATTCGGTTATCGAAACATTATTCTTTTGCGGTTAGTCCGAAAACACGTCATCCCGTTCGTAGTCGCGAATTGATGGAGTTTGTTGAGAGAGCACATATTGAAGCTGTAATGTTATCCAATGCACCATCGAGTACTTTTAGTTGGTTTAGTGCCGAGTATTTTTCAGCGCAAGCGTTAACGGTCGAACTAGGTCAGGTTGCCCGATTGGGAGAGAATAATCTGGCTCGATTAGCCGCTTTTGATTTGGCATTACGAGATTTCATTGCCGAACAAGACTCTGAGCATATTGCAAAACCGGCGACCATTTATCGTGTCAGTCGTACTATTGTACGTTTACACCAAGATTTTGATTTTCGCTTTGGTGATGATATTGAAAACTTTACCTCTTTTATGCATGGCGAAGTATTTGGGCATGATGGAGACAAACCATTAATGGCAAAAAATGAAGGAGAAGCGATTGTTTTTCCTAACCGGCAGGTTGCTATCGGTCAACGAGCAGCGTTAATGGTGTGTAAAGTCGACACTCGATATGAAGATGATCAACTGGTATACGATTAAGTAAAGCGCTTGAGCTAAGATGGGGTTAACGTTAAGGTTAACCCCATTCTTTTTTGGCAGCGATATTTATGGACTTTAACCAATTACTTAATGAGAAACAGCGGCGTTGGCGCTGGGTTATCTCTGTTTTCACCTGTTTGTTATTGGTGTTCAGCATGATGTACCTCATGGTCGGAGAGCGGTTGATTTTGCCGTGGGGGCAATGGACAGATCTGGATGCGCAAATTGTCTTTGATCTTCGTTTGCCTCGTTTACTGGCCGCGATAGTCATTGGTAGCGCACTCGCCTTATCGGGAGCCAGTTTACAAGTTTTGTTGGGAAATGTTCTTGCTGAGCCTGGTGTATTAGGTATTTCTGGTGGTGCGAGTGTTGCCATGGTCATTGTCCTGTTCTTTTTTCCCGCGCTAGCAACGCCATCTCTATTTATGTTCGCTGCGGTGGGCGGCTCATTACTCTTTACTTTGCTATTAGTCAGCCTGGCTCAGGTCATGAAATTAACTACTACGCGATTATTATTGGTTGGCGTCGCACTCGGTATTTTATCTGGTTCGGTGGTGACTTGGGCGTTTTATTTTAGTGATAATTTGAGTTTACGACAGTTGATGTATTGGTTAATGGGGAGCTTAAGTGGTATTAGCTGGTATCAACATACATTGTCGTTATTAGCGTTGCCGGTCATCATTTGGTTAATCTGCCAAGGTAAGAGACTCGATTATTTAATGTTAGGGGAAAATCATGCTAAACAGTTGGGGCTTGATGTTTTCGCTTTACGCTGGAAATTGATCTTAGCCATCGCTTTATTAGTCGGTACCAGTGTTGCTTTAGCCGGGGTGATTGGTTTTATTGGTTTAGTGATCCCGCATTTATTACGGTTACTCTTTGGTAGTGAAAATCGAATGTTATTACCAGCTTGCGCTGTGTGTGGGGCATTACTTTTAGTCAGCGCTGATATGTTGGCTCGCTTATCTCTTGACTCAGTAGAGTTGCCTGTAGGAGTAGTGACCACCACCATAGGCGCGCCTATTTTTATTTGGATGTTGGTCAGAAACCATGATCGAGGTTAATCGTTGTCATGTGGGGCAACGCTTACTGCCGCTGTCTTTTCAATTAAATAGCGGCGAAGTTTTACATGTTATTGGCCCAAACGGTAGTGGTAAAAGTACCTTATTAGCGGCTTTGGCTGGGGTCGTACCCTGTCAAGGTAGTTTAGCAATAGAGGGAGCCAGCATATTGTGTTTGTCTTTGCCCAGCCAGGCTCGCCTGCGTGCTTATTTATCTCAAAATGACAGGCCTGCATTTAACTTGACAGTGTATCAATATCTGGCTCTATCACTTCCTAGCGGCGTGCAGCCTAGCGAAGCGGTTGTCAACCAAGCGTTACAAGAGTTAATTTCTCTTTTGGATTTACAGCAAAAGTTATCTCGCTCTATTCATTGCTTATCTGGCGGTGAATGGCAAAGAGTCAGAATTGCCGGCAGTTGTTTGCAAATTTGGCCGACATTGAATCCTTGTGGCCGCTTGCTTATTCTCGATGAACCTGCAGCACCACTTGATGTTGCGCAAGAACGCTTGTTATACGGCCTCATTCAGCGTATTGCCGCTCATGGAATCGCTGTAATTATGGCTAATCACGATCTGAATCGTTCATTACGTTATGCCGATAAAGTCATGTTATTGCATCGTGGCGTTATGCATTCATACGGAGTGCCAACAGAAGTTTTACAAGCCGAGAATTTACGTCAAGTGTTTGATACGAGCATTCAACAAGTGGATATTGCTGGTCAACCTTATCTGATTTTTGATTAACTTTGGTGCATTAAGCACTATTTTAGGTCAAGTTAGTGGATTGGTTGAATTGCCTGCTACTTAAAGTCATTGTAAATCAAATAGATAGGGTTTTGGGGTTTGTTGGCACGTAAATCGCTTTAGTGAGTTTGATACATTCTCGTTCTTGTTAGGCTTTTATCCTAATTAACTAGGTTACACCATGTGTTGGCGAGATTTTACTCAACGTCAGTCTGCACACTCAAGTTATTTGGGTATATACCCTTCCTACTTGAATCTGCAGCGGTGTTGGCTACGTTCGTTCGCCCCAATCACATAGTCTATCTATGCTCATGGGGATTATGAGAGCCATCCGTGGCTCTCACCAAAGGCCAGCCTACGGCTGTTCAAATTTGTTCCAGACAAATTTG
>SLFB01000146.1 GCA_007124475.1 Vibrio sp.
GAGAATCAGCACGACTACAGTTTCGAGTAGAAAAGAAAAAACAAAACAGACTTCATTTAAAAAACGAAATCCTGACTATCATAGCAAAAGGAAGAAAAAACCGCCCAGAGGCGGTTTAAAATTAAAATGTGTAATTGATTGAACCAAACCAATTACGTCCCTCGCCCAAGTAATACTTGCCCCCTGCACTATGGCTAGTGTGGTATTCTTTATCCAATACGTTTCCAACTCTAGCGCCCACTATTAGCTGATTTGTTAAGTGAAATTCAGCACCAATATCAAGTAAAGTATATGCATCCATCGTACTGCCTGTACTATCTTTACGGTCACCAACATAACTCGCCGATAATGATAAATTCAACTGATTAACAGAATAGCTAGTCCGCCAACTAAAATTCTCTCTGGCATTTCTAATCAATCGGCTGTTATCTGCTTTATCCCTCGGATCTTTCCATTCCGCTACCAAACGATGCATTAAAGGACCGGTTTCAAATAAAGCTTCAACTTCTAGCCCCTTTATACGCGCATTATTAATATTTGATGGTATCCAAGCACCGCCAACTCCTGCCGGTGCCCATGCGATCATATCGTCAATATCGTTACGATACGCAGAGATTTCCCATTGCATAAATGGTAAGTAACCTCGTAACCCCACTTCTACTGATTTCGAAGTTTCCGGTTTTAAATCCTTATTACCAGAGCCGGGCCAATAAAGGTCATTAAAGGTAGGTGCTTTAAATCCTGTGCCTGAAGAGGCAATAACATCTAGATATTGAGAGACAGAGATACCTAAGCCAACGTTCCACGTTGTATGATTGCCAAAGGTATTGTGATCATCATGACGTAAGCTGGCCTCTGCACTGAGCCCGTCATGAATAACCTGAGCTGTAATATAAGCGGCCTTATTATCTTTATCCGTCTCAATATAGTTGCTCGAGTTAGCTCCCCCTCTATTCGCTTTTTCGCGTTCATAATCAACTCCAGTGGATAAACCTAGAGCAGGAATAACTTGCCAACGATTTAACCAAGAAATTGATTGACGATTGGATGATAAAGCCGTTCTCGCTGAAGAACCGCTTGCGTCACCATCCCAAGATTCGTCATTGCTACGTGATAGCATTAATTGAGAAAAATAGTTCTCTGTTTTAAAGTTCAATGAACCAGAAATGCTGTAAAAATCAACATTGCTCTCATTTTTAATGCCCGAAAACTGATTAGCATAATCAACGTCCGATGTTAATTGATAACCATTGAACTGAGCAAACCACTCTTGGTTAATATCGTGACGCACATGCCCAAACAATGTTTGTGAACGAAAGCCGTGTGTATCCTGTTCAGGAGCAAGTTCATTGATTCGGTAACCATTGGATTTTTCATTAGCAACCACAAATGAAGCTCGAGTTGCCTGATTAATCTCTCCCATTGAACGCCAAGCAAATAATGAATGATCATTATTACCATATCCCGCGTGTAAATTATGCTCAGTTCGAGGCTTAGCTGCGATCGTTTTAATATGAATAACACCACCAATGGCGTCAGATCCATAAACCGCCGCTCGCGGACCACGAACCACTTCAATTTGCTCAATAGCAAATGCAGGGATCAATCCTAAAGATGCACCACCAACAGTAGATGAATTTATTTTCACGCCATCTAATAGTACTAGAGTATGCCTAGATGATGTTCCTCTTAGAAAAATACTGCTAACTTGTGCCTTACCCCCTTGTTGAACAATTTCCACACCAGGCAAACTTTTTAATACGTCTAAAGCATTAGTGACCTGTAATTGAGCTATATCATCTTTAGTGACTATACTCATAGGCGCTAAAACTGTTGCAACTGGCTGCTCAAACCGATTGGCTGTTATGACCATGGTCTCATCAACGGGTACACTTTCGGCATAGGAAAGTGAGCAATAAGAGAGCGCTGACAGCATTGCCAGACTTAGATAAGATTTATTCATTATGTCGTTATCCTAAAACGCGTAGATTCTCCTGAGCAAAACACCACTGCTAGCCCAGTTGCTGGCAGGTATTCGGACTTGAGAGCATTAACCTAGTAACTCGACTTCCCACCATTAGGCAGTGTCTTGATGAGCGTTCGTTCTCTCTTACCGCTGCGCGTCAGTTCTGGATTTTCACCAGATTCCCTTTTCAGATTTTAGCCATCTAGGCAGCTAAAAATCACCAACTATCATGATACTATTGACCAATGGTTAGCTTGTCCAGTGCGAGGGGCTGATAATCGATTGATTTATCACTATACATAAACCACTGGGAGAGGCTGGGTGGCGACAAATCAGAGCCAATGAGCATAGGCAAACTATGTGATTGGGGTGAACGAACCCAGCCAACACCGCTGCCGCTTCAAGGAGAAAGCAATAACTTAATTGAGTTAATCTGCAACAACACTGGACATGTAGGTCAGATTGAATAAAATCTGCGCTCTTTCTATCAATGCACCAGTAAAAGGTAACTTCACCATGGCGACGCTTGACGTAAACCCTGAACACTATTCAGCACAATTGGCTGAGAAAATCACCCGACTCACTGAAATGTTTCAATCTTATAGCGTCCCAAAGCTAGAAGTATTCGAATCACCTCAGCAATATTACCGGATGCGTGCAGAGTTTCGAGTTTGGCATGAAGGTGACGAAATGTATTACGTCATGTTTAACCCGCAAACTCGTGAGAAGTATCGCGTTGATCAGTTTCCTGCTGCTAGCCGTCTGATTAACGATTTGATGCCACTTCTTATCGAGGCAATGCAAGGTAATAAAGTTTTGCGCCATAAACTGTTTCAGGTGGATTTCCTATCTACTCTCAGCGGAGAGGTGCTAGTTTCTTTGTTATATCACCGCCAACTTGACCAAGCATGGATAAGCGAAGCAAAAAAACTTAAACAACAACTCAATGATGAGGGGTTTAATCTAAATCTCATTGGTCGCGCTAGAAAAATGAAAATCGTCTTAGACCGAGATTATGTGGTAGAAAAACTGCACGTTAATGATAAGCCCTATCTCTACCAGCAAGTGGAGAACAGCTTTACCCAACCTAACGGCAAAGTGGCAGAAAAAATGTTGGCATGGGCTGTAGATTGCACACAAGACAGTCAAGGGGATTTACTGGAGCTATATTGTGGTAATGGTAATTTCTCACTCGCACTCGCGCAAAATTTTGAGCGCGTTCTAGCCACTGAGTTGGCTAAACCTTCGGTTGATTCCGCTCAGTATAATATCGCTGCCAATCATATTGATAATGTACAGATCATTCGCATGTCTGCAGAAGACTTTACCCAAGCAATGGAAGGCAAACGCGAATTTAATCGCCTCAAAGATGCCGGCATTGATCTGAAAAGCTATCGCTGCAATACCATCTTTGTCGATCCACCGAGAGCAGGAATGGATATCGATACTTGTAAAATGGTACAAGGGTATGAACGTATTTTGTATATTTCTTGTAACCCTGAAACGCTAAAAGAGAACCTAGAGATCTTGTCAACGACTCATAACATCACTCGTTTCGCTTTATTTGATCAATTCCCATACACCCACCACATGGAAGCGGGTGTGATGCTAGAGCGCATTAAATAAGGGGTTAAACTGAATTTAGATTCAATAAAAACCTATCTGGGTACGGCGTGGGGTACGGGGCGGTAAAAATCAAACTTCAAGTTATTCATCATGTCGGTAAACATTCAAATAAAAGAACTGGCCTATAAAGATAAAACCAGCCATAGTCAAAATGATTAATGACTATGGCTAGTTTTTATTTAATCACCACAACCCAAGTAATCATCATTATTTGGGTTGTGAGCATCAGCCCAATCATCCATATCAGCATCGTTATTGGGATTATTGATATCTGACCAGATATCAAGCTCTTCTTGAGACATTTCACTTGGATCTGGCATTTTATTTCTTCCCTTGCTGATTAGGGTTTAACTGTTTACCGCGATTACCCTGATTCTGATCGTACTGACGGTTCGTTCCATTAGTACCTTTATTTGCATTTGGGATGTTAGACGCGTTGTCTTTTGGTGTTATTTTCTTAGTCATATTCTGATTTCCTTAATTAAAACTAAACTTATGAATTTGCTTGATTATTCGCTCAAATCCTTGCTTAGTTGTTATCGCTTTAGGGTGTAGTCCATCAGAATTATCCTGCCAAACCAATCGAAGTCCTCTTCCTAGTCTAAACCTGATAAAGGTCGAGAAAGAGCGAACTTTCTTTCCTCCTAGACTATGATAGTAGGCCCCCGATTTAAGTGACCTTTCAATTTCGAAAGGACGCTTAACCTGACAAAGTGGAATATGAGCTCGGAATGTATCAATAAGCTGTTTTGTCGATGTCATTCTTGCTCTCCCTGATGAACTGAGAACAGAATGATTGAGTGCACTGCACTCGCAACAGCTAATTTAATAAATCATCCAATAAATTATCGAATTCATTAGCTGCAAGGTACTTCTGTTTTATCCAAATATCAATCACTGATAAC
>SLFB01000192.1 GCA_007124475.1 Vibrio sp.
CCCAAATAAAACATCTTAAGGAAAATCATCCCGGTGGGGAAAGCACGCCTTTCAAAACCCCCACCAGTGATAAACAAGCTATTGTTATGTTAAAATTGGTGAAACGCCTGCGAGACACCGTGCGCAGTGAACACAATAAAGGTCGGTTAGATACGCAAACTTTTGTGGCTGAAAATGCCCGACTTGAAAGTATTCAGATTCGCATAAATATCGAAAACGTTATTAAACGCTCTAATGACTCTATTGTCCGTGGTCAACCTGGCACAGCACTGCAATTGTTACGTAAAGGTCTTGACGTATTAAGTACTAAAAATGACAGTTACTCCACGCAGGCTCGAGAAAAACTACAAACCATGTATGACGATCTTGAACAAAGTCGCCAATCGAAAAGTGCTATCGACACTCAGCAAATGGAAGATAAAGAACGCAATAGTGATATGGAAGCTTTGTTTGGAGAGAAGAAAAAATGGTAAGCCTCCTGCTTTCATTGTTCGCTTCCCATCAACAACTTGGCTATACAGTTAATGGTTGATTTTATTCAATACTATTTATATATCCATCAACATTACGATAACTCTAGAGTCGTAAGCGTAAACTTTAACCACTCAATTTAAATTAAATTATGATTATTCATACGCCTAATATTCAGGCTTTACTTGCTCCCATTAATCAATTTTTACGTTGTTCAACCCCAGACAGCTGGATAGATCGAGCCAAACAGAAAGATAACCTTGCCATTATTCTGCGAGATCATCTATTGTGTGAGCTAAAAGCTGCGCAAAGTGCGATCTTTTTACTTAAACGCTATGTATTAACCGAAGAGGCAGCACAGCAGCTAACTCAGCTTATTCAGCCTTATGAGCGCTTCGCTTATCAGTGCCAAGGAGAGCTTACAGATCTCAGAAGCATAAGCCAACTATCGAAATCTATTTGTGCTAGGGCTGATTGTGAGTATGGGCCAGAGATGATTGATAAAATGGTGTTATTGATTAAAGAAGAGCTGCATCATTTCTATCAAGTAGCTGAAATCATCCAACGGGAAAATATCACTTATCACCCTGTTAATGCTAGTCGATATGCCAAAGGGATGTTCAAGCATGTCAAAACATTCGAGCCTGATGCGTTAATTGATAAATTAATCATAGGTGCTTTTATCGAGGCTCGCTCTTGTGAACGTTTTGCCAAACTGGCTCCTCATCTACCTGATGATATAGGCCGTTTTTATTTGTCTTTATTGCGTTCAGAAGCACGGCACTATCAAGACTATCTAGCACTAGCCCAACAGATTGCCAAAAAAGACATCACCTCTAGAATTCAATACTTTGCTGAAATTGAAGCAGAGTTGATACAGAGCGTGGATACCGATTTTAAATTCCATAGTGGTGCGCCTATTCACTAGACGCACAGAGTTATTCAAAATAGCCTACACTTCAATGATAACTAACACTTTTTACTCATAAAAAAAACAACACCTTAGCTTCAGCTTGAAGAGGCTAAGGTGACATTAGTGAAGCGTTAATGCTAGCAAGGACTTGAGCTGGATCCTTCGCTTGAGTAATCGGGCGACCAATGACGAGATAATCAGACCCTGCAGCCAACGCCTGAACTGGGGTCATCACTCGCTTCTGATCACCAATATCAGCGCCATCAGGCCGAATACCTGGCGTCACCAATTGAAAACAAGAACCCATGGCCTGCTTTAATGCAAAGGCCTCTTGAGCAGAACAGACAATACCGTCCAAACCTGTATTTTTTGCCAAAGCCGCTAAACGCATCACATGTTGCTCAGGAGTAACATCAATGCCGATACTGGTTAAATCGTTTTGCTCCATACTAGTTAATACCGTCACACCAATTAATAAAGGGCGATCTTGGCCATAGGGCTGTAAAATATCACGTGATGCCTGCATCATTCGCTCACCGCCACTAGCATGGACATTAACCATCCAGACTCCAAGCTCCGCAGCTGCTCGTACTGCTTTTGCACAAGTATTGGGAATATCATGAAACTTCAAGTCAAGAAAAACCGAAAAATCTCGTCGATGTAGCTCATGGATAAACTCAGGACCAAATAAAGTAAACATTTCCTTGCCTACTTTTAATCGGCAGCTTGAAGGATCTATATTTTCAATAAAACTTAGTGCTTCCGATCGTGTCTCATAATCTAAGGCAACAATGACTTTCGGGTCGTTCATTTTTACTCCTAATTGTGAACTGCTGTTTTTAAACTAAATACTCTTCCCGAACAACATTAATCTAACACTCAGTTGTTACCGGTTTAATAACCTTAAACGACTCACCTACTCACCATCCAAACCTCTTATTGGTTTGATCGTTCCCCAGCCCTTACAGGACGGACAATGCCAGTACAGTGAGTGAGTAGAAAAACCACAGTGACGACAGCGATAGTGTGGTTTAGCTTTTAGTTGCTCGCCGACTAGTTTTTGTAAAGTAGCCAGGCTGGCCTTCGCTCGTCCTTCTTCTGCTTCGGCAATATGATAGCCGATCAAACGATAAAAGCCTTTCATGGTTGGGTTTTTAACTAATTGACGAGTAAGTAATTCTTGTGCAGTGGCAACACCATCATGTTGAGCAACTAACTGGGCAAGCATCAGCTCAGCAGATACTCCGGCTTGACTATCGATACATCGACGCAAAAAGTTAACTAGCTCGTCTTCTTTGCCTAATTGATGGTAACACTCAGCTAAAGTCGGTAGAATCTCGCCTATAAAATCAATATCTTGATTTAAAACCTGCTCAAGATAATCAATAGTTTTGGCATACTCTTGGCGAGCTAAATATTGTTTAGCTAATGCAATACTGGCCCGTACACATTTTGGATCTTCTTGTAGTGCTCGTTTAAAGTCTTGCGTTGCTTGAGAGTCATTACCTTCCGCTTGCTCTACCATTGCCAGTTCACACCAGAAGTGAGCAATGGTTCTTTTCATTTTCTTCCGTCCAAGTTTTACCAATCCTTGAGCACAAGTGATCGCCTTATGCCACTCACGAGTTTGCTGATAAATGGCTGTTAGCTGTTGTAAAGCTGACTCTCGGTGTTCTGGTTCATCAACAAGTTGCTCAAAGATTTTTTCAGCACGATCAAGAAATCCAGCAACCATGTAATCTTTAGCGAGTTGCTGTAAAGCAAGGTTTTTTTGGTCTATAGTCAAACCTGAACGGGAGATAAGGTTTTGATGGATCCGTATCGCTCGATCGACTTCGCCACGAGAGCGAAACAGATTACCTAAGGCCAAGTGGGTATCAATAGTTTCATCATCCACTTGCAATAGCTCAATAAAATGATCTACTGCTTTGTCAGATTGATCGGACAACAACAAGTTTAAACCTGTTACGTATTGACGAGAAATTTGGTGAGAATGCTTCTGCCTATCTTGCTGAGCGCTACGATGGCCCATATACCATCCGTATGCAGCGGCAATGGGTAAGAGCAAGAAGAGAAGTTCTAGCATGCAACAACAGCCTTACTATAAGTGTGATTTTGGCTTATTTGAGGAGCTGATAATAGACTTATTTAAATCACGTTTAAGCCTACGTATCTCAAGCCTTGTTTTTAGATAAACCCCAACAAATAAAATCCAAGCTAACAAAAATCCGATCAGGAAGACCACGCCTAATAATGTCGATAAGTGAAGCTCAGTTTGAGCCAGCAGGTAATTAAAGCTGACTAATGTTTGATTTTGAGCCCCGAGAGCTAAAGCAAGAAGAAAGAGTAATACAATGACAACTATTTTAATTATTCTCATTAACGAGTCCTTGTTCACTTCAATAAATGACTAGCTGATTATGCAGTAAAATCGTCATACAAACCATGCTCAATCGTCCAATCAAGAGAATTTCTAGCACACAAAAAAGCGGCTCGTCAAAAAACGGGCCGCTTAGCAATAGAATAAATACTAAACGTTATGATTAACACGCTCACGTAGTTCTTTACCTGGTTTAAAGTGTGGGACGTACTTACCGTCCAACTCCACTTTTTCTCCGGTTTTGGGGTTTCGCCCTACGCGAGCTTCACGGTAATGCAAAGAAAAACTGCCAAAACCACGGATCTCAATCCTATCACCGCTCTCTAATGTTTTGGACATATGCTCAAGGATATCTTTTACTGCATCCTCAATTTCTTTAGTTGATAAATGTGTTTGTACTGCGCACAATCTTTCTATTAGTTCAGACTTGGTCATAGTTTACTCCCGCTGATTTTTTAATTGATTATAGTCAGTAATCACAGTTACAACAAACACTTGCTTAATTTTATAGGTAAAAGATAAAAAAAAGGAACCTATCAAGGTTCCTTTTTTACTACGAATTGAATTTATTCGCCTTTTGCCGCTTTGAAAGCGTCAGCCATTGCATTACCAAAAGCAGCTTCATCTTGCTTGTTGATAGTTGCCATTGCTTCTTGCTCATCAGCTTCATCTTTCGCTTTGATAGATAGGTTGATTACGCGGTTTTTACGGTCAA
>SLFB01000287.1 GCA_007124475.1 Vibrio sp.
AAAGGCTTTACCAATGTTGGCTTATCCGAATTGTTAAAAACCGCCGACGTACCAAAAGGCTCGTTCTATCATTACTTTAAATCGAAAGAGCAATTTGGCGAGGCATTAATCAATGATTACTTTGCTGATTACTCACAGCGAATTCATGCCCTATTTGCCGACCAACACGGCACCGCTTACCAGCGATTAATGCGTTATTGGCAATACTGGTATGAACAAAGTGAAGGTCAGTGCCATGCGCAGCGCTGTTTAGTGGTCAAGTTAAGTGCTGAAGTCGCCGATCTTTCTGATGCGATGCGCATCGCACTATTGAATGGGGCGAATTCGATTATCCATGCGATTGCTCAATGTATTGAGCAAGGGGTCAATGAAGGCTCAATTGACGTTCAGCACAGCCAACTAACCGCTGAGCTACTGTATAATTTGTGGATTGGCGCTAGCCTACTGAGCAAACTACGCCAAGATAATCAAGGACTTGTCCAAGCGCTACTCACTACTGAGCAAATTTTACAAGGTAAAGCCGCGAGCTAAATGATAACGCTCGCCTAATCATAAAGTACCGCTATTTCGATAGCGGTTTTTTACCCACCCACATTAGACGACTGGTCTAATTTAATAACTGGAATTTGATGTATGATGCAAACAATCAACCGCCAAATTGTACTCGCTTCTCGGCCACATGGTGCTCCAACAGACAGCAACTTTCGTTTACAACACGTGGGCAAACCAATACCAGCGCAAGGTGAAGTATTACTGCGCACCATTTACCTTTCTCTCGATCCTTATATGCGTGGACGCATGAGCGATGCTAAGTCTTATGCCCAACCTGTTGCGATTGATGATGTGATGGTCGGTGGCACCGTGTGCCAGATTGAAGCTTCTCATCACCCAGATTTTACTGTTGGTGAGTGGGTACTTGCTTATACCGGATGGCAAGACTATGCCATTTCAAATGGTGAAGGCTTATTGAAACTCGGTAATGCCCCGAAAACGCCTTCTTACGCATTAGGCGTGATGGGTATGCCTGGTTTTACCGCTTACATGGGACTGCTGGATATTGGTCAGCCTAAAGCAGGAGAAACCTTGGTTGTCGCAGCAGCAACGGGGCCGGTTGGCGCAACCGTTGGCCAAATTGGTAAAATTAAAGGTTGCCGAGTAGTAGGCATTGCAGGAGGAGCAGAAAAATGCCGCTATTCCAAACAAGTTCTAGGATTTGATGAGTGCCTTGATCATAAAGCGGATGATTTTGCTCAACAGCTCAGCCAAGCTTGCCCACAAGGCATCGATGTTTACTATGAAAATGTCGGCGGTAAAGTCTTTGATGCAGTTCTGCCGCTGCTAAATACTTCAGCTCGTGTACCTGTCTGTGGCTTAGTTTCTCAATATAACGCGACCGCATTACCCGCTGGCCCTGATCGCCTCCCCTTACTGATGGCGACTTTACTGACTAGACGCATTCGCATGCAAGGCTTTATCATCTTTGATGATTATGGCGATCGTTATAGCGAATTTGCTCACCAAATGAAGCAATGGCTCAAGGAAGGAAAAATCCAATACCGCGAGCAAATCATCGCTGGATTAGACAATGCGCCACAAACTTTTATCGGTTTATTGGAAGGTAAAAACTTTGGCAAAGTCGTCATTGAAGTCAATCAACCACTTTCAATCTAAAAGGAATTGCTCATGATCACCCTGCACCATCTTAATCAATCACGCTCAAAGCGTATTATTTGGTTACTGGAAGAATTAGGACTCGACTATCAAATTGTCGCTTATCAACGGGATAAATCTACTTTTCTCGCACCACCGGAACTAAAAACCGTACACCCTCTCGGTAAATCTCCGGTGCTTGAAGATGATGGGTTGATCGTCACCGAATCGGCTGCCATTACCGATTATTTAATTGAAAAATACGGCCAACAATTTGCCCCGCAACGTGGCAGTATTGATTACGTTAACTATCAACAATGGCTACATTTTGCTGAAAGTTCTGCAATTTTACCGTTATTACTACAAATGTTTGTCGCCAAAGATGGTTGCCAGACCAACTTTTTAAAAGGCTATGCTGATCACGAAGCGGCGCAAGTGATGGGCTATTTTGACCAATCTTTAGCAGGTAAAACCTATTTAGTTGCCGAGCGGCTTACCGGAGCCGATATTATGATGTCGTTTATTGCAGAATTATTAGTAAAAGATGGTGTGATCGACAACTATCCCAATATCGTGCGTTATTTACGCCAGCTAGCTACTCATCCGGCTTATCAAAAAGCCAATCAACTTGAAGCGCAACATGCTTAGTGCAACATTAAGGTTCCACATTGCACAATATATCGCCAAACCACTTGCCGTTGCAGGTAAGTGGTAAGTGAGATTACCCCCAATGGCATAGACAAACGGTGCCATTGGGGTAAACGAACTCAGCCAACATAGCAGCATCTCAAAGTAAGAAGGAGATAGATTCATACTGTGTTATTGACTGATAGTCGCTAATTTAACGCCTATCCTGTCGCCAATAGACTAAACTAGAACTATCCATAGTGACCATTAAGAAGCGCCATTGATGCAAAACGAATCGATTTTAAAGCATCACACCACACCATTTTATCCCGAGACTCAGATGCTACTTTCGGAATTAATGTTGGCATTAACTACCGCGCTGGATATGACGGAAGGACAGCCACCAGAGCATTGTATTCGTTGCTGCTGGATTGGTATGCATATAGGTCAAGCCATTGGCCTAGATGAGAGGCAACGCCACGATCTGTTTTTTACCTTATTACTCAAAGATGCGGGCTGTAGTAGTAACGCGGCACGTATTTGTGAATTGTACATGACTGATGATCGTACATTTAAACGTAATTACAAAACCATCGGCACCAGTTTATCCAGCGCGATAAACTTTGTCATCAGGCATGCCGGCGCTGGGCAAAGTTGGGTCGAAAGGATCAGCACCACACTGGATATTTTGAAAAATGGCGGAGATTACGCCCAAGAGTTAATTCAAACCCGCTGCACGCGAGGGGCGGATATTGCTCGTGAGCTACGCTTTTCTGAGCCCGTTGCACAAGGCATACACAGTTTAGATGAACATTGGGATGGCAAGGGAAAGCCCGAGCAGTTACAACAAGATCAAATCCCACTTTACTCCCGTATTGCCCTGCTCTCTCAAGTCGTGGACGTATTTCAATACCAACACAATCTCGCCGCAGCTTTACAAGAAGTGCAGTCACGCAGTGGTCAATGGTTTGATCCAGCGTTAGTGGATACCCTACTCTCCATTGCTCAAACCCAATCCTTTATTGATGGTCTAAAAGCACAAGATATACGTCAAAGAGTCATGGCAATGGCTCCAGCCCAAGCGAATATTTATCTCGATGATGACTATTTCGATGACATCGTCAGTGCCTTTGGCAAGATTGTGGATGCGAAAAGTCCCTATACCGCTGATCACAGCCAGCGCGTAGCGATATATACGGATTTGATCGCCGAGCAGCTAGGTATTGACCTTCTCCAACGCCGTTGGCTAAAACGCGCGGCTTTGCTGCATGACTTGGGAAAACTGGGAGTCAGCAATACTATTTTAGACAAGCCCGGCAAGCTCAACGAGCAGGAATGGGAAGCGGTTAAAGCTCATGCTTCACTTACCGAACAAATCTTACTTAATATCTCAGCGTTTCGCTCTCTGGCAACTATTTCAGCCGCTCATCATGAGAAACTGGATGGAACAGGTTATCCACGACAATTAGCAGGTGAAGAGATTTCACTAATGACTCGGATCATCACTACCGCTGATATCTTCGATGCGATTACCGCAGAAAGACCATATCGCGGCGCGATTCCCATCCCTCAGGCGCTGCAAATAATGCAAGAGAACCTGCACACCGCTATTGATGTAGATTGTTTTAATGCATTAACGATTGCGATTCAAAAATTACCTGAATGGCAATCAAGTGAGCATTAACAAGACAATCTAGGCGGCGCTGAGGAGTTTCTCTTGGTGAGCAAGATACTCGTTATAAGTGCCTTGAAACACCTGTAGCCGTTTATCTTTGATCTCAATAATCGATGTCGCCAGCGAAGATACAAACTCTCGGTCATGGCTAACAAAAACCAACGTGCCTTTATAGCCTTTTAATGCTGTGTTTAGCGCTTCAATCGCTTCCATATCCATATGGTTAGTGGGTTCATCCATCACCAAAACGTTAACGTCTAACATCATCAATTTACCAAACATTAAGCGGTTTTTTTCTCCACCGGAGCAGCTTTTAGCTTTTTTGTTGGCATCATCAGCACTAAACAGCAAACGCCCCAAAATACCACGCACAATCAGATCATCATGCTTTGCGGTGCGCCATTGTGAAATCCACTCAAAGACGGTTAAATCGTTATCAAAATCAGCGGTATTGTCTTGAGGACAATAACCGATGGAGGCATTTTCTGACC
>SLFB01000145.1 GCA_007124475.1 Vibrio sp.
GTCATTGAAGAGTTTCTCGATGGTGAAGAAGCCAGCTTCATTGTCATGGTTGATGGTGAAAACGTGTTACCCATGGCCACCAGCCAAGATCATAAACGTGTTGGCGATGCTGATACGGGCCCTAACACTGGCGGCATGGGAGCCTATTCCCCCGCTCCGGTGGTCACCGCAGAGATCCATCAACGAGTGATGCAAGACGTCATTTATCCCACCGTGCGTGGTATGGCCGCCGAAGGCAACCCTTATACCGGTTTTCTCTACGCGGGCTTAATGATAGATAACCAAGGAACACCGAAAGTCATTGAATACAATTGCCGCTTTGGTGATCCAGAAACCCAGCCGATAATGATGCGCCTACAATCAGATTTAGTCGAGCTGTGCTTGGCTGCCCTTGCTGGCAAACTGGATCAAGTGGAATCAAAATGGGATCCAAGAGCCGCCATCGGAGTGGTACTTGCAGCGGATGGCTATCCTGCAGACTATCGTAAAGGGGATGTCATTTCTGGCTTACCAAACCAAGAGGTTGCTGGCGAGAAAGTCTTCCATGCCGGTACCAGCGATAAACAGGGAGCCGTAGTCACCAATGGTGGGCGAGTATTATGCGCCACAGCATTGGGCGAAAACGTCTCACAAGCACAGCAACGTGCTTATCAGCTGGCGCAGAAAATCAATTGGCAAGGTCGGTTCTATCGCCATGACATTGGCTATCGCGCCATTGCCCGCGAGCAATCACGCTGATCGCGACTTGAGATGCCAACACGATAAAAACAAGGGACAATATATACCCAAACAATTTGGCGTTGCAGTTAGGGTCTGTTGACCCTAGGCGACAAGTGAGTTTATTCCTTATTGCTGCCTATCCCCTTGCGCAGCAATGAGGCTATTCTGGGACGACTTGTGGTTCCACCATGCAAGGGGTATCCGGCTCATCGAGCCGTAAAATCTGCTCAACTTGTAATTGCGCCTCATTAACCCGAGCGAGAAATGCCACATATATTGGCTGCTGAAAACGCTGAGCAACATAATCTGGCGTTGAATCTGGTAGTTGTAATTGGGTAAATCGATGGCCATTACAAGTTTTCAAACGCCTGCCGTTCCATACTCCTTGATAAAGGGTTAAGTTTTGTTCTGCCTGCTGCTTACTGAGCGAGATCACTTGATTAGCTTGTTCAAGTAGCGCACTACGCTCGCTTGCATTGAGTGGTACTACTCGCTGATTAACGCGGTATTGTTGATACACTGCATCGCCATGAGCATTAAAGCGAACATGAAGATGATAAGGCACCGACTGTTGTACCCCTTCTCGGATAAGCTCACGTAACGCCCCAGATTGCCAACGATACTGGCTGATATACCAACCATTATCTCCCATCAGCACTTTATCAGCGGCGTTATCTGGCATGGATTGAAATTCGTTGTACCAATAGAAATGAGTCGCATCACCGGCAGCTCTACCACCAGAGTAAGTTTTCCAGTGTTCAGCACTAGGAGCAGAATCAAGAAAAGCGCACCCCGTCATAAGAAAGGTGGCGATAAAAGCAGAGATGAGAGGTTTAAACATGGTAAGCACGCCGAGATGGGAATCTCGGCGTAGTATAGATTATTTCACCGCGTCTTTCAGTGCTTTTCCTGCAACAAACGCTGGCACATTAGCTGCTGAAATTTGAATCTCTTCGCCTGTTTTTGGATTACGGCCAGTACGCGCCGCACGGTGGTTAACTTTAAACGTACCAAAACCAATTAACTGAACTTGGTCGCCATCTTTTAATGCACCTTCAACCGCACCAAGAGTCGCTTCAAGAGCAGCCTTAGCTTGTACTTTAGAAAGGTCTGCTTTCTCTGCAATAAAGTCGATTAGTTGGGTTTTGTTCATTAGGTTTCCCTTCTTATAGGTTATCAAATCGCATCCACTCTAAAACATAAACCCCCTATCTGGCAAAGGTTTGTGGTGGATATTGCTCTTCTCTGACGTAGTTTTGACCATAATTTGAGTATTCTCACAATTTCTGGCTCATTTTACGCTGCTTAAACATGGCTAAGCCTAGTACCACAAGGCATGAGCGCTGTTATTTAAGGTCGGTTACTCCTCGCCAGTGGCGAAAATCACCTCCGGTTGGCGCTTGAGCGACACGCAGCGAAAATTCAGGCAGCACCGCATACACATGATCAAAAATATCAGATTGAATCCGCTCGTAATCTACCCATGCCGTGGTAGCCGTAAAACAATAAAGCTCCAAAGCAATGCCTTCATGTGTTGGAGCCAGCTGACGAACCATCAAAATCATGTTTTGATGAACGTCAGGATGTGCACGCAAGTAACGTTCGAGATAAGCGCGGAAGCTGCCTAAATTGGTTAATCGACGACCATTAATGGGCGTTGATTCATCCACTTGGTGTTCGCGATTATAGCGGCTAATCTCCTGCACTTTTTCTTTAATATAAGGCTCAAGAAGCTGGGCATGGGTGAGACGTTCGATTTCATCTGGCGCTAAAAAGTGCACACTAGCGGCATCAATTAACACGCTGCGTTTAATGCGACGTCCGCCCGACTCCTGCATCCCTTTCCAGTTTTTAAAAGAATCAGAAATCAAAGCATAAGTCGGAATCGTGGTAATGGTGCGATCCCAGTTTTGCACTTTCACCGTGGTCAAACTGATATCAATCACATCCCCGTCAGCACCATATTTCGGCATTTCTAACCAATCTCCAACACTGAGCATTTTATTAGCCGAGAGCTGCACTCCGGCCACTAAGCCAAGGATCGGATCTTTAAACACCAACATGATCACCGCGGTCATCGCACCAAGACCACTGAGCAGTAACACCGGGGATTTACCAATCAAGATTGAGGTCACCAATAAACTGGCAATAATAAACAAGATAATCTTAATACTCTGCGCCAGACCACGCAGTGGTAAGTTACGTCCCATTAAGGTTCGAGATAATAAGATCTCCAGTACATTCACCAAGGAGTAGAGAGCCAGCAAGCCATACACCACGACCCATAAAGCCACTAAGGTTAAGATAACTTCACGCAGTGTACTGTCTGATGACAACCATAATTGGGTTTGAATACCAATAACAATGCCTTGGATTAATAGCGCTAGCCGGCTAAACAAATCTCCGGCAAATAAAGCATGTCGCCATGACGCTTGAGATTGCTCGGCATGCTGTTTCAGCCACTTCACCACCCCACGATGTAGGAATACATGAATCGCAATAGCAATCAGGACAATTAATCCTAATGCTTCTGCGATATGAATGACTCTCGATAATTCAATATCATATTGACTCAGCCATTGAGCCATGGATTCCAACATGCCGTACTCCTATCTGATTGTGTTTATCTCATCACCTGTCTCCCGCCGCGAAACGGAGAGACGATTGAATGCAGGCCGCGATAGCCCAACAACTAGGACCTATTCCAACACTTATTCCAGCGTTAAGCCAATATTGCTGATACTGTCTTCGCGCAACTCATGGCGTAAATCTTTGATCAACTCAATATCTCGCTCTTGCGCTTCACGCAAAGGCCTGAAAATCGCCCATTGCACATCCCATTCTGCGCAAACGGCTTGGTTGTCTTTCTGATTATCATTGTTAATCACTACCCCTGTTTGCGCCTCTTCTAGCTGAGCAACGGTACGCTGTGAGATTTGACTGATGGTTTGCATCGATTCAAATAAATCATCACGATCCAGTAAGCCATGCAACAAGGTAGCTAACGCCTCACAAGCATCAATGGCTGGATAAACCAGGTAAAGGTCAAAATCTTCGGTAGTTGGGATAAGCTCTTCGAGTTTTTCTAATTGGCGCTCAAAGTCTATTTTGGCATTTTTTACCGTCATCAATTCCCACACACTATCCAAAATATCACGGTAGCGACGCTGATCAGCAAATTCCGTTTGTTGACAAAATAGGGCAAAGTTAGGGTACATACGCTCACACAAACAAGCCATAAACGTAATTTGTTGCCACGGTTCGAACTTCTCAAGGCGAAGCTGCAAAGGGTTCTGTAACATGATCACTCTAATAGTTGAAAGAAAAGACAGTAAAAGTGTACTGGATAACCGCTGGGGAAAGAAGTCAATCAATGAGGAAAAGTGCGCTTTGGTTAAAGATTGCAGTCGGCGAGGAAAAGGACTAACTCATGCGCTACATTAATTCGCCATCCCACTCACGTTCGTCATCCCCACCCTGTTTCGTCATCCCCGCGTAGGCGGGGATCCAGGTTTTAGATCCTGAGGTCAATACCCCACTCACCGCTGACTTTGATTCACTGATTTGTGACAACCACAGCATTGACTAACACTACGTATGGATTCCCGCCTACGCGGGAATGACGGGGGTGAGTGTCGGTAATATAAATCGAACTGAGTGGCAATGACGGGGTTGGTTTCGAAGATTCAAACCTAACAACGGTA
>SLFB01000176.1 GCA_007124475.1 Vibrio sp.
GATTACAACCAATACAAGTGTTGATCAATGCCGCTTTGTTTTGTTCTGCTTTAGCCACAAACTCAGGGTCAGCGAGGAAAGGACGCGCCATTGAGACCATATCAGCTTGTCCGCTGGCCAGAATTTTTTCAGCTTGTTCTGGGGTATTGATTCGATTACACGTTACCACCGGAACTGAAAGATATGATTTGATTTTTTCAGTCACCCAAGTAAACGCTGCTCGCGGAACTTGAGTGGCGATGGTAGGAATGCGAGCCTCATGCCATCCAATCCCAGTATTAATGATGGTAACGCCAACTTTCTCTAGCGCTTGAGCAAGCTGAACAACCTCTTCAAACGTACTTCCTTGCTCGACTAAATCAAGCATCGACAGACGGAAAATGATAATAAAATCTTTACCTACGGCCTCACGAATCGCTTTAACAATTTCTAATGGGAATCGAATTCGATTTTCATAACTGCCCCCCCATTCATCATAACGAACATTGGTTCGTTGACAGATAAACTGGTTAATCAAATACCCCTCAGAGCCCATGATCTCAACACCATCATAGCCCGCAAGTTGAGCGAGTCCGGCACTGTTAGCAAAAGCCTGAATAGTGCCTCGAATTTGCCTAGCGCTCATTTCACTCGGTGCAAATCTGGCGATTGGCGCCTTAATTGCCGAAGCACTTTGGGCAAAGGGATGCATAGCGTATCGCCCGGCATGTAAAAGCTGCAAAGCGATTTTACCGCCATGGCGATGAACCGCTTCAGTCACGACTTTGTGAGCTTTAGCGTGTTTGGTTTTGCTAAATTCAGCACTGAGGGGATGTAAACGACCACGTAAGTTGGGGGAAAAGCCACCTGTAACAATTAAACCAACACCACCTTTTGCTCGTTCTTCATAAAAAGCAGCCAATTTTTTAAGCCCTTCTTTATGCTCTTCAAGTCCAGTATGCATTGATCCCATTAATACGCGATTACGCAGTTGTGTAAATCCTAAATCTAAAGGCTGTAATAGGTGTGGGTACATGGTGACATCACTTCTCGTTATCTTTATGGTCAGACCAGATTAATCTGACGTTCAATAAAAATCAAACATGTGTTTACATATTTGTAACACTGATCAAGCTTGGAGTTGTTTGACAGTATGAGATCACGTAGGATGATGTTAATCATTATCGAAACGTTACCCTTGCGTTGCCTCGGAGATACAATGAAACCACTTTTTCGATTAATTGGCCTGATCTTTAAAGGGCTATGGAAAGTTATTACCTTTATTCGCTTAGCTATCACTAATCTGTTTTTTTTAGTCAGTATCGGCTTAATCTACTTTTTGTTTATTTACAGCGATGGTTCGGAGCCTACGCTAAAAAAACCATCAGCTTTGGTGGTGAATTTATCAGGTCCCATTGTCGAGGAGCGTCAATTTATTAACCCGATGGATTCATTAAGTGACTCTTTATTAGGCCGTGAGATGCCTCGAGAGAATGTACTATTTGATATTGTCGAAACGCTTCGCCACGCTAAAGATGATGATAATATCACCGGTCTTGTCTTGGCGTTAAGAGAGTTACCAGAAACTAATTTGACAAAATTACGCTACATAGCTAAAGCAATAAATGAATTCAAAGCATCCGGTAAACCCGTCTATGCTGTGGGTGACTTCTACAATCAAAGCCAATATTATTTAGCCAGTTATGCCGATAAAATCTATCTAGCTCCTGATGGTGGCGTGCTACTACGTGGCTATAGTAGCTATAATTTGTATTACAAAAGTTTATTAGAGAAGCTCAATGTTAATACTCATGTATTTCGAGTCGGCAGTTATAAATCTGCTGTTGAACCATTTATACGTGATGATATGTCAGAGGAAGCTCGTGAATCAGCCGCTCAATGGTTGAGTCAACTATGGGGTGCTTACATTGCTGATGTAGCGGCAAATCGTCATATTGAACCTCAGCGACTCACACCAGATATGGACGAGTTTCTGGCCATGATGCAACAGGCATCTGGAAGCTTATCGCAACTGGCATTAAACCTTGGATTAGTTGATGAGCTTGCTACCCGCCAACAAGTTAGAGCTCAGCTTGCTGAGGTATTTGGCCGTGAGGGTAAAGATAGTTATAACGCTATCGCCTACTACCAGTATCGCTCAACCATACAACCCAAATTACCTTCCCAACAGCCTCAAATTGCAGTAGTTGTCGCCAGTGGCGCTATTATGGATGGCAAGCAATCACGTGGTAATGTCGGTGGTGATACGGTGGCTAACTTACTTCGCCAAGCTCGAAATGATGACCAAATTAAAGCGGTTATTTTAAGAGTCGATAGTCCAGGAGGAAGCGCATTCGCTTCAGAAGTCATTCGTAATGAAATTGAAGCATTAAAAGCCGTTGGTAAACCCGTCATCGCCTCTATGTCAAGTCTCGCCGCTTCTGGTGGTTACTGGATTGCAATGAGTGCAGATCATATTGTGGCTCAACCGACAACGTTAACCGGCTCTATTGGTGTCTTTAGTGTTATCACCACCTTTGAGAAAGGATTAAACCAAATAGGTGTATTTACCGATGGCGTTGGTACCTCGCCATTTTCTGGAGTCGGCATTACCACAGGCTTAAACCAACCCGTCAAAGAGGCTATTCAACTGGGCATTGAAAACGCCTACCAACGCTTTATTTCTCTAGTTAGTGAGCAGCGAGGATTAGCACTGGCCGATGTGGAAAAAGTAGCTCAAGGGCATGTATGGACAGCACAACAAGCGCAGCAATTCGGTTTAATTGATACATTAGGTGATTTTGATGATGCCGTTGATATCGCCGCACAAATGGCAAATTTAGACCAATATCAACTTTACTGGGTGCAAGAGCCTCTAAGCCCTGCGCAACGGTTTATTCAAGGCCTATTTAGCGAAAGCGAAGCTCGGCTGGGGATAAACCTTTCAAGCTGGATCCCAAGTGCATTACAACCTGTCAGTCAACAACTGATCAATGATGCCCACTTGTTAACACAATTTAATGATCCACAAGGATATTATTCATTATGTTTAACTTGTCAGGTGGAATGATTTAACATTCCATTTGTACTGATAACGGTTGCAAAATAAAGGGGGGCTTTAATAGATTGCCCCCTTTTTATTGTGGTGATTTTAGTTATAATTTTGATTCTGTTCCCTACCAATAAGCGTGAATTCTATGACTAGAAAGCATATCTACATTGCCTATACTGGTGGCACCATCGGTATGAAAAAATCAGATCACGGCTATGTCCCTGTTGCTGGATTTATGCAAAAACAGCTTGCTGCTATGCCTGAATTTCAGCGTGATGAAATGCCTAAATTCACCATCCATGAATATGATCCATTGATAGACTCTTCAGATATGACCCCTGAAGATTGGCAATTTATCGCCGATGATATCCGAGACAACTATGATAAATATGATGGTTTTGTCATTTTACATGGTACGGATACCATGGCTTACACTGCCTCAGCCTTATCATTTATGCTTGAAAACTTAGGTAAGCCCGTCATTATTACCGGTTCACAGATCCCCATTGCTGAACTACGCTCTGACGGACAAGCAAATCTACTCAATTCACTCCACTTGGCCGCTAATTACCCCATCAATGAAGTAACGCTCTTTTTTAACAATCAGCTAATGCGTGGTAATCGCAGTACAAAATCTCATGCTGATGGTTTTAGTGCTTTTACTTCACCAAACCTACCACCACTACTCGAGGCTGGTATCAATATTCAAATTAGTAAAGAAGTCAAGGTTGATGCTAAACCTCAAGGTACTTTCCGCGTGCACAATATTACACCGCAACCTATAGGTGTGATCACTATGTACCCAGGCATTTCGCACGAAGTGATCAGAAATACCTTAATGCAACCGGTTAATGCCATGATACTTTTGACCTTTGGTGTAGGTAACGCGCCGCAAAACCCTCAACTACTGGCTCATTTGAAGGAAGCCTCTGAACGAGGAGTGATTGTGGTAAACCTAACTCAGTGTTTAGCGGGGAAAGTTAACATGGGCGGCTACGCCACTGGATGTGCCCTTGCCGAGGCTGGCGTGATCAGCGGTTATGACATGACTCCTGAAGCTGCCTTAGCTAAATTACATTTTTTATTAAGCCAAAATTTATCTTATCAAGAAGTCAAAAAACAGATGCAGCAAGTCCTGCGTGGAGAAATGAGCTTATAAATTATTAATGGCCAAGCAGCTTTTGATAACGAGTAAACTTTAATAACGAGTAAAATTGACACCAAAATAAAAAGAGGCTTTCGTATTCGAAGCCTCTTTTTGATTGTGACAAATTTGTCTGGAACAAATTTGAACAGCCGTAGGCTGGCCTTTGGTGAGAGCCACGGATGGCTCTCATAGTCCCCATGAGCATAGATAGACTATGTGATTGGGGCGAACGAACGTA
>SLFB01000181.1 GCA_007124475.1 Vibrio sp.
GGCTGACTTTCCTGTAATGCTGTTGTCAACTCAGCAACGCATACTCTCTGCTCTCTGGCTATCACCAATAAGCAACGTACTCGTGTTTCATCTGCCAATAATTTAAAAAATTGATGAGGTAGCATAGTTATAGCCTTATATGGATATGCGTATATATTATGTTTTTTGCGTTAATAAGCAAGGCTTGAATTACACTGTCATCAAATATTCATCATCGCAAAATTTACTATAACCAAACCACTTGCGGTTGCAGGTAGGGAGCAAGTGAGTTCATCCCAATGAGCCTAGATAGACTATGTGATTGGGGTGAACGAACGTAGCCAACACCCCTGCAGCTTCAAGTCGGAAGGGTATAGCTAGAATTAAATAACCAGCAAGTCGCCACATAATTCATAATCCACTGCGTCACATTAATGTCATACAAACAAAATTTTATTGTCACATTAGCCGCTCAAAATTCACCTGAGTTAAACCAAACCACACCGCGACTTAAAGGCATGACGCCAAAGCGGTTAATAACGTGAATGAACGAGGGAAATACTATGAAGTTTGGACGCAACGCGCTATTGCTTGCCTCAACCATCGCCACGGCTATCTCAGCACCCGCAATGGCTCGTGAAACTATCCAAATTGCTGGCTCATCGACTGTGCTGCCATTTTCATCAATCGTTGCTGAAGAGTTTGGGCAAACTTTTGCTCAATTTAATACACCGATTGTCGGTTCAGGCGGTTCAGGTGGTGGTCTTCGCCAATTCTGTCAAGGTGTTGGCGTTAATACTATTGATATTGCTAACTCATCACGCCCAATCCGCCCTAATGAGTTAGAAAACTGTAAGTCAAATGGCGTCAATAAAGTCATTGAAGTCAAAATTGGCTATGACGGAATTGTGTTTGCTTCTCGACATGACAGTGGTGTATTTGCATTGAAACCTGAGCATGTTTTCCTAGCCGGCGCCGCGCAAATTCCACGTAATGGACGCATGATCGCAAACCCTTACACCAACTGGAATCAAATTGATTCATCATTACCCAATCAAGATATCTTATTAGTGATCCCAGGTTCAAACCATGGCACACGCGAAGTGTATGAAGAAACGGTGGTACACCCTGGCTGTGAAACTTTTGCAGAAGTGAAAGCGATGGATCGTACTAGCAAGACGGCTTTCTGTAACGCCATTCGTACTGATGGCCGCGTTGTCGAAATCGCTGGTGATTATACAGAAACATTAGCCAGACTTGATGCCCAGCGTAATGCATTAGGTGTCTTCGGTTTAAGCTTCTACGACCAAAACCGTGACCGTCTAAACGTTGCGACGGTGAATGGTGTAACACCAAGCCTAGACACCATTTCTACCGGTGAATACCCAGTTTCTCGCCCACTGTTTTTCTACATCAAAAATGCCCACGTCGGCGTTGTTCCTGGATTGCTTGAATTTGCACAATTCTTCGTTCACGAGCAAATCGGTGGTATGGGCAGTCCATTAGAAGGGGCAGGCCTGATCCCAATGGATGATACAGAGCGAGCTCAAGTATCAAGTCAAATTACTAGCCGCAAAACTCTTTAAATAAAGTACTACTCGAGTGAAACCAATCTTTTGATGAGTTTCACTCGAGCTTTTGAAAGGTAATCAAACGCATGAATAATATGATGCTGATAGTAGTACTACTGACCGTTATGGCTCTGGCTTATCAGTTTGGCCTAGTGCGCAGTAAAAAAGTGGCATCTACTAACCGTGGACAAACTCATCGTCTGCATTCTCGCCCTGTTTATCACGGTATATTGACACTGCTGTGGGCTGTCATTCCTGCATTATTGCTCTTACTTGTATGGAATATATTGTCACCCAACGTGATTCAAAATCTGGTTATAAGCAGTATGCCGAGTGAATTTCATCCCGCGACGACTGATCACGCTCGAGTACTGATGAACCAATTAAATAATATTGCCAGTGGATTTGCTGTAAATAGTGAATTTAATGAGTATCAAATCGCTGCGGCAGAACATCTACAACAAGCTCGCTTCACCAGTAATTTGATCCTCAGTAGCCTAATGGCCACCTTAGCGGCAGCGGGCATTGTGTTTAGCACTCGACAAATACGCCCTGAGCTTAGAGCTCGTAATCAGGTAGAACGCGCATTACACGTGCTACTAATCCTCTGCTCTGGTGTTGCTATTCTAACTACCATTGGCATCGTTCTCTCTATGCTCGGTGAAGCTTTTCGTTTCTTTAGTTTTGTTGACCCATTAGATTTCTTCTTTGGTACTACTTGGAATCCTCGCTTTTCTACCGTAGGTACCAGCGGGCAAACCGGTTTTGGCATGTTACCCCTACTCGCGGGTACCTTTATGATCGCCCTTATTGCGCTGGCCGTCGCGATCCCGATTGGCTTAATGGCAGCCATTTATCTCGCCGAATACGCGCCAAGTCGAGTTCGTTCAGTCGCGAAACCCATCATCGAAGTTCTGGCTGGGATCCCAACCATTGTCTATGGATTTTTTGCCTTAATCACGGTTGGTCCTTTTTTAAGTCAAATGGGTGAATGGTTCAATATCGATATTCGTGCCACTTCTGCTTTAACCGCGGGGGTTGTTATGGGGCTGATGATCATTCCTTTTATTTCATCACTGTCCGATGACATCCTCACTCAAGTACCTAAAGCACTCAGAGATGGCTCCTTAGGTTTAGGAGCAACAAAATCAGAAACTATTAGGAAAGTCGTATTACCTGCCGCTTTGCCAGGTATTACTGGAGCCGTCCTTCTCGCGGCAAGTCGTGCGATTGGCGAAACCATGATTGTGGTATTGGCTGCAGGTAATAGCCCTGTATTAACCGCTAACCCATTTGAAGCGGTGTCTACCATGACAGTTACCATAGTTAACCAGTTAACCGGTGACTTAGACTTTGCCAGCCCACAATCACTAGTGGCATTTGCACTTGGGTTATCACTGTTTGTCATCACCCTATTTCTTAACGTCATAGCCCTAATCATTGTGCGTAAATATCGTGAACAATATGAGTAAGCCCATGGACAGTATTATGCCTACCTCAACTTCATCATTGAGTGACGCCAACCGCTCACGAGAGCAAACTCAACAGCGGATTGCTAAATCACTCAAAAAACGCCATGCCAGTGAACGCCGTTTTAAAGCGTTTGGTATGGGCGCTGTCGGCCTAGCTCTGAGCTTCGTCGTTATTTTATTCGCCTCAATTTTATCAAAAGGTGTGCCTGCTTTTTGGCAAGCGACCATGAGCCTCGATGTCTATTTTGACCCTGAAATCATCAAGATTGATCCCAAACCTGTACAGCGCAGCGGAGAATCAGCCGGTGAGTTTCAACAACGAATGCTGACTTGGCAAGGTCAAGTGGGCATGGTGAACTTTAACCGAATTATTGTGAATAGTTTGGCAAAAGAGATCCCTGAAGCCCCCCGTTTTCAACGTGATGCTTTACGTTTAATTACCAGTGGTGAGCGCTTTGCGCTGCGTGACATGGTCGTTAACGATCCTTCGTTAGTTGGCCAAACGTTACGTTTAAACTTATTAGCTGATGCCAATGTTGATGTGTGGTTGAAAGGTAACATCGATCGCGACTTACCTGATTCCCGTCAACAATTAAGTGCGCGAACCCGTGCATGGGCCGATGAATTGGCGGAACGAGGCGTGATTCAAAATAAATTCAGCACGGCACTATTTATGAATGTCGATTCACGTAGCTCGTTAGCTTCAGCCGGTTTAGCCGGAGCTTTCATGGGCTCCGTCTTTATGATGCTAATCGTGATGGTTCTCGCCGTACCCATTGGCGTTGCTTCAGCCATTTATCTTGAAGAGTTTGCTCCGAAAAATAAATTCACTGATTTTATTGAAGTTAATATCAATAACCTTGCGGCGGTACCATCCATAGTCTTTGGTTTACTTGGCGCATCGGTATTTATTTTATGGTTTAAGTTACCTTTATCTGCTCCTTTTGTTGGTGGCTTGGTATTGACACTAATGACCTTACCGACGGTGATTATTGCTACCCGATCATCACTCAAAGCGGTGCCTCCATCCATTCGTCAAGGGGCATTAGGAATTGGAGCTTCAAAAACTCAAGCCGTGTTTCATCACGTGCTACCGCTCGCTTTACCAGGAATATTAACTGGCTCAATTCTTGGTATTGCACAGGCGTTAGGAGAAACCGCACCCTTGTTATTGATTGGTATGAACTCTTTTGTCGCCAGTATACCTAGTGGTCCATTGGATCAATCAACCGCATTACCAGTACAAATATTCTTATGGCAAGGTAATGAATTGCGTAACTTTTTTGAGGCTCGCACCTCTGCCGCAATTATTGTCTTGCTTGCCTTAATGATTAGCTTAAATGCGTTGGCCATCTGGTTAC
>SLFB01000324.1 GCA_007124475.1 Vibrio sp.
AAAACGCATGAGCATGGTGCGCTCCAAAAGACATGACATATTGTAAGCTAAAGAGGGTTTGATCGCCCTGAGTGTGATTTTCACGGGTAATTTGTCCACGTACCCGACCAAAATGAGAAGCGTGCCAATCTAATGCTAGATCCCACTCTTTTAAATCATCACGACTGAATTCACCATGGAAATGATCATCATGAGCATGGACATCTCCACTCACGGTGCGCATTTCTCCGTAACGGGTACTTACTGTCCAAGTCGGATTAAATTGATAAGCCACTTCTGCGTACCAACCATTAGCACTTTGTTTCGCGCCTGGAGCTGTCGCCATTTGTGTATCAAAGCGATTGTCCAAATACCAAAACTCGGTTGTCGCTCTCACATTACGTTGACGATAATTACCTTCCGGTGCCCATTTCCACGTGAAATCCGTACCGTATAAATTACGACCCGTTAATGAGGGGCCATGAGAATGACCGGCATGATCGTGGTCGTGATCATGATCGTGGTCGTGATCATGATCGTGGCTGTGATCATGTGCGCCTGAAAACTGACGGCCATTACCGTTATACAGTGAACTTATTCCCCAACGCCAGCTATGCTCAAGCCCAATATCAGCCCCCACTTGGAGGTTAGCCGTGTATACACCCACCGTCGCGGGCTTATCATAACCAGCATCTAATGGCTTACCACCTAACGCTTCCACGCTGGCTTGTAAATAAAAATCGGTTGGTAATAACCAAGTCATTTGCACACCATCATCAAAATAATGGCCGCCAAGTAAGGCGCGATACACTGCCGGACGCTCAACAAAGGCGTCTTCATGCATGTGCTTACTGTTTAAGTAGCCGACATTGGATAACAGACGTCCTGCTTTAAGCTTTAAGCCAAATGGTAAACTCATGGTTTCTATCCAGGCCTCTTCCAGCTCTAACTCGGTTTTAGAACCATGGCTATCTAATACCGCCACCAACTGACCTTTAAAGTTATGATCGATGTTACTGCTTAACATCAGCTCAGAATGACCAAGGCCAAATCCCTTGTCACGACTTCCCCAATGGCGATTTTCGCTCTGATAAGCACCATCTAAAACAACACCAATATCGATATCAGCAGCCTGTGCCATCCCTGCTGTGATCAGCATGCTACTAAAAATCATAGTATTGATTTTTTTATCTATTGAAATATTCACCAATCTCTCCCTACTAAGCCATGAGCGTATTGTTATAAAACGGTTGAATGATGCGAATGTTATGTTATAACATAACCAAATGTCAACCATACCTATGACTATCTACCGTTTGAACTTAATTTAAAAATGAAAAGGAATATTTCATGAAAGCAATATTTGCCACTAAAGTTCCGTATAAAATGCTATCAATGGCAATAATCGTCGCGCTTAGTGGCTGTAGCGAAGGGGAAAACACTTCTCAAGCAGACTCGCATAAAGATGGGCATCCGCACCACACTGTAATGAGCCGTTTCGCAATTACGGAACTAGACAGTAATGCGCTTTATGTACTCGATGGAAAGCAATTCAAAACTTTGCAGCAATTTACCCTGCCAAACAGTCCTTCGGCATTAAAAACCAGCCCAAATGGTCGCTACGCGCTGGCTATGCAACGGATGCAAGATAGAATCGATGTGATTGATAGTGGTATTAACGCCGAGGCACATGGTGATCATTTCCATCTACATGCTCACTCACCCAAACTGCTTACTGTCTCTTATGATGGCATTCGACCAACACACTATGATCTTGGCCAGGGTGTCGCCAGCGTGTTTTACGATGGCAATGGCGCTGCAGGTCAAAACGCAAAATTCCAAGTAGTAAACGATACCAGCATCGCGCAAGGTACAGCGATTGCCGAGCATAAATTTGCCTATGCCGTGCACGGCACCGCGCAAATTATCGGCGATTATGCGTTTACCAGCGTTAAAGACCCCGCCCAAGAAGGTTTACCCAGTGAAGTGGTGTTATTAAAACGGCACCACGATCACTTTCATAGCGATAAGCAGTTTGCCGCTCAAGAGTGCCCTAGATTACACGGCAGCGCTCAGAGCAAAACGCAACTCGCTTTTGGTTGTACCGATGGTGTCGTCCATATTAGTATCAACGGCAGCACAATCACGCCAACAAAAATCCCTAACCCTACAGAGTTAGCAGAAGATGCCCGCATTGGCACGATTTGGGGATTCCCTACACAAGATAAACTGCTCGCGTATGCTGGGCGTAGCCAGCAGGTTTTTGCTATCCAAGACAATAAGTTTGTCGAAGTCAAGTGGCAGCAAAGTGAAGATGAAAAAGCGCAATTATTCAGCCAAAGCCAAGATGGATTGATCATTCTTTCTACCAGCGGTCAATTACATTTATTCTCTGCCGCTGATGGTTTTTCCCATAGCAAAACTATTTCGCTTTGGGACGCCTTACCTAAGGATGACGCCAAACCTTCTGCCCGGGTTCAAATCGCCGAAGACAAGCGTACCGGTCAGCTGATTGTCACCGATCCAATTAATAATGAGCTATTGCAAGTTAACCCGAAAAACAGCGCAGTGGTTCGTCATCCATTGAGTTTCAGCCCCAATTTAATCACTTGGGTTGGCACGACAGAAGAAGAGTATCACCATTAAGTTTTAAAAGTGATACTCAAACAACTTGGAGTTGCAGCTAGGCGGTAAGTGAGTTCATCCCTATGCATATAGGCAAACTATGTGAACACAGGGTGAACGAACCTAATCGACACCACTGCAGCTGCAGGTTGGAAGGGGATTGATATCGACTAAGACAATGCCCTTCCAATTGTCATTAGCCAAATTAATGTGATTTGTGTCATATTCTTTGGCTTAATCCAGCTCTTCATGCTAAAATCCGCGCCAATTCAATAGTCAGATAATTTTTACACACTGGCTATTTTGCTAGGGATAACTTACCCACAGTACTTGAAGTGGCTCGCTATATAGCAAGTAAATGCATGCTTGATACACAAAGAGAGGCTTTGTGGTGAACAGAATGCAATACCGCTATCTTCCAGCAGCAAGGGTATATCATCATACGGATGTGACCGATTAGTTTCTACCGCGAGGTCACCCACTACCATGTCATTTTTAAAAAACTTAGCCATTCGCAAAAAAATTGCTTTGGCCTTCAGTATTATTGCTGCAATAAACATTATCTTTGGCGCTTACCTGTATCGCTCTTTGCATTCCATTCAAGATGATGTGTTAAACCTAACCGACGATACTCTACCATCTATGATGATGGTCAATAACATCAAATACAATATGTCTTCTGTGCGCCGTGCACAAATCGGCCTACTATCTGCAACCGATAGTCATGAAATTGCCGAAGATATTCGTTGGATGGATGACCATTATCGTTCAATTAGTAACGACTTAGCCCGTTACGAAAACAGTATTTGGACTAGCCATGAGCGCTCAATTTTTATGCCTGTTAAAAATTTATGGCAAGAGTATCTACGCCAACTAAGCGCATTTAACGATGATGTATTGAGTAACAATATTGTCCAAGCTCAGAATGATTTACAAAATGCGTTACCAACATTTGAGCGTTTAGAGCTAGCCGTAGACGAGTTACTAAAACTCAACCTTTCCTATGTCGATAATAATCGTACTGAATTAACAGACTTGATTGGTACCATCACCCAATTTTCTATTTCCAGTATTGTTGCCCTACTTGGCTTTATGGTCTTTATGACTTGGTTACTGGCGAATTTAATCTGCCGTCCTTTACAACAAGTCGTCGCTCAAGCCAACGCGATTGCCGATGGTAATTTAGGCCATCAACTAAATCGTCAACAAATTGGCCAAGATGAGCTGGGCGAACTCGCTGACGCTTGCAGCACCA
Source organism: Vibrio sp. (assembly GCA_007124475.1). Taxonomy (GTDB): domain Bacteria; phylum Pseudomonadota; class Gammaproteobacteria; order Enterobacterales; family Vibrionaceae; genus Vibrio. The sequence goes on from SLFB01000324.1 coordinate 3,860, forward strand.
TGCAAAATAATTTACGTGTCATGGTCGAAGAAATCGTTGCCGGTGCAACACAATTAACCCAAGCGGTTGATGAAGTCAGCGCGGTATCGGAGCAAACTTCGCAAGGCATGCGAGAGCAGCAAGAAGAAGTGATGCAAATTGCGACCGCAATGACAGAAATGAAATCCACCGTGGCAGAAGTGGCACGCAGCACCGAAGTGGCTTCAGATTCTGCCCGTAATAGTAACCAACAAGCCATCACTGGCGCACAGCAAATGAATGTGGTGGCCAACTCGATTATTCAGGTAACACAAGAGATCTCGCAAGCCGAGCAACGCGTGCTGGAACTCGAAGATCAAGCGCAACAAATTAATATGGTGGTCGATGTGATCAGCAATATTGCTGATCAAACCAACTTACTGGCTCTTAATGCCGCAATTGAAGCCGCGCGAGCTGGTGAACAAGGTCGTGGCTTTGCCGTGGTTGCCGATGAGGTGCGAGCCCTTGC
>SLFB01000121.1 GCA_007124475.1 Vibrio sp.
ACTTGAAGCTGCAGGGTTGTTGGCTACGTTCGTTCGCCCCAATCACATAGTCTATCTATGCTCATCGGGACTTACTCACTTGCCGCCTACCTGCAACTCCAAGTTGTTTGGGTATATACCCAAACAACTTGAATCAGGTGTGGTATCTAGCGGTTTTGCTATACAGACATAAGCCACATTCGAATGAGAATGTGGCTTATGTTTTTGGTCCATGTGTTAAACGGCTTGGGCAATCAGTTGTTTGAGCAGCCTATCCATCGCTCGATAACCGAGCGCTTCTGCCAGATGTGGTCGCTGGATCTGACTTTCACCTTGTAAATCGGCAATGGTTCTCGCGACCTTAATAATTCGATGATAAGCACGAACCGATAACCCTAAACGGTGTAATGCCGTCTCTAAAAATTCAGCATCGGTTTGCGTTAATGGGCAGAAAGTATCAATTTCTCGGCTTTGTAGTAATGCGTTGACCTTACCACTGCGTGCCAACATCACTTCTCGTGCGCGTAGTACTCGCTGACGAACCACCTCGGTTGTTTCCCCTCTATCGCCCCCTTGAGATAGCGTCCCTTTCGGTAGCGCGGGAATTTCAATTGACATATCAAATCTATCTAACAATGGACCCGATAAGCGGCTCAAATAACGCAAGATCACTTGCGGGTTAACTCTGGCTTGGTTGCCCTCATAATAGCCGGTAGGGCTGGGATTGAGTGCCCCCACCAGTTGAAAGCGAGCCGGAAAGCGAGTCTTACCTTGGGCGCGTGAAATAATGATCTCTCCTGATTCAAGGGGCTCGCGGAGTGAATCAAGCACTTTTCGTTCAAATTCAGGCATTTCGTCGAGAAACAATAGACCGTTATGGGCTAATGAGATTTCTCCTGGTCGTGGAATCGTGCCGCCGCCCACCAAGGCCGCCATCGAGCTTGAATGGTGTGGTGATCGAAAAGGTCGACGTTTCCAGTTGTATTGATTGATTTCTTGTTGAGTCAGTGAAGCAACCGACGCGGTTTCCATCGCTTCCTCTTCTCTCATGTCTGGTAGTAAATCACACAGTCGCGAAGCAAGCATGGTTTTGCCTGTGCCGGGAGGACCTAAAAACAGTAGGTTATGATTACCTGCCGCAGCAATTTCCAGCGCTCGCTTGCCTTGTTGTTGACCAATAATATCTTGTAAATCCCGAGAATGGGCAGGTGGCGGAGCTGTTGGTGAACTCTGAAACAGGGTTAAGTTTTTTTGACCACATAAATCAGCGCACACTTCTAATAAAGTCTGCGCTGATTTATGAATGTTTTCCCCTACTAAAGCAGCCTGATCGCCATTATCGTTTGGTACTACCAGGCAGCGCTGGGCATGATTAGCGGCCAAAGCGGCCGGTAACACGCCTTTTACACGACGAATATCCCCTGACAATGCCAGCTCACCAATAAACTCATAACTGGCTAAATGGGTGTGAGGTATTTGTTCTGAAGCGGCTAAAATTCCCAGTGCGATGGGTAAATCAAACCGCCCCCCTTCTTTAGGCAGATCGGCGGGAGCTAAGTTAACCGTGATTCGTTTGGCTGGAAACTCGAAACGAGAGTTGATGATCGCGCTGCGAACTCTGTCTTTGGACTCTTTGACCGTCGTTTCTGGTAAGCCCACTAAAGTAAATCCCGGCATACCGTTACTGATATGCACTTCCACCATAACTTCCGGCGCTTGAACACCAATGCTAGCTCGACTTTGTATAATCGCAAGTCCCATATTATCCCTTTATTATGCGCTCAATTTATTAGGCAATGTGCCTGAAAAAAGCACCTATAATCAGATAAATGGAGATAAAAATAGCGAACTTTCGATGCAGGGCACGTAATTCATCTCAAGAGAATGTGAAAAAATAATCAGTTTTTGCTTGTCATGTAACAGTTTTGTATGTTAACACTAGAGCTGCAAACAATTACGTACTCAGTACGGCAACATACAGAACAATTATTATGAATTTTAACGCTCGCATGAATGCACTAATTAACCTGCTTATCGTGGTCATTATTATGACGGCGCGGGGGTTTGTGGGCGCAAAATAACACACAAATTTTAAAAAGACCCCCGCACTGAAAAGTTCGGGGGTTTTTTTTCAACTGTCTGATAACACACTTCTCTCTATCGACGATGACCGAATTAGAGATGAACAGGAAGAATGGGAGCGGCACATGGCGTGCATACACAGCAGTATCAAAAGCGAACAATGTGGATTGGGAGGTAGACAATGACGGGAGCACAACTTGTCGTTGCTGCACTACAGCAGCAGGGCATCAAAACCGTTTTTGGTTACCCTGGTGGCGCTATCATGCCAATTTATGACGCTTTATATGACGGTGGCGTTGAACATATTCTGTGTCGCCATGAACAAGGAGCGGCGATGGCGGCGATTGGAATGGCTCGCTCAACCCAAAGCGTGGCAGTCTGTATGGCAACCTCGGGGCCTGGGGCGACCAATTTAGTCACCGGTCTTGCGGATGCTTTTCTTGATTCGGTGCCTCTAGTGGCGATCACCGGTCAAGTGGCAAGCTCGCATATAGGTACAGATGCTTTCCAAGAGATGGATGTGATAGGGATGTCGCTTTCTTGTACCAAACACAGTTATTTGGTTACTGATATTAATGAGTTGGCGGCGACATTGGCGGAAGCATTTGAGGTGGCAAAAACCGGTCGCCCTGGTCCAGTGATTGTTGATATCGCCAAAGATGTTCAGTTAGCGCAAGCACCAAGTTTCACCTTTCCCGTGTTTACACCACCAGCGATGCCTGAAGTTTGCCCAGAGCAATTACACGCAGCGCAACAGCTGTTGTCAGCCAGTCAGCGTCCGGTATTGTATGTGGGTGGTGGTGTGCAATTGGCGCAAGCGACTGCTACGGTGCGCGAGTTCTTGCGTTTAAATCCCATGCCTTCAGTGAGCACTTTAAAAGGTCTTGGTACCATAGAGCGGCATGATCCGCACTATCTAGGCATGCTGGGCATGCATGGCACCAAGGCTGCTAATTTAGTGGTGCAAGAAAGTGATTTGTTGATTGTGGTGGGCGCGCGTTTTGATGATCGTGTGACTGGCAAACTCGACACCTTTGCTCCGCATGCGAAAGTTATTCATATTGATATTGATGCGGCTGAATTTAACAAATTACGCCGAGCCAATGCCGCTTTACGTGGCGATATTAATCGCATTCTTCCACAACTGGAGTTAAACCATGATATTTCCTCATGGGCCGATTACAGTGAAAATTTACGCCGTGATTTCACTTGGCGTTACGATCATCCCGGTGAGCTGATTTTTGCGCCACTGCTACTTAAGCAACTCTCCGATATGATGCCCGATAGTGCGATGGTTTCCACCGATGTCGGTCAGCATCAAATGTGGGCCGCGCAGCACATTCAGCCCCGAGCGCCACAAAACTTTATTACCTCCGCGGGCCTTGGCACCATGGGCTTTGGTTTACCTGCTGCCATGGGGGCTGCGGTCGCTCGTCCAGAACACCAATCAATCCTCATTTCAGGCGATGGCTCTTTTATGATGAATGTTCAGGAGCTAGGCACACTTAAGCGGCGTCAGATCCCAGTGAAAATGGTGCTACTTGATAACCAGCGTTTAGGCATGGTTCGCCAATGGCAATCGCTGTTTTTTGATGGTCGTCATAGTGAAACGATTTTGGATGATAATCCCGACTTCGTGATGCTGGCCCAAGCCTTTGGTATCCCGGGTAAGACCATCAGCAAAAAAGAGCAAGTGGAACCAGCATTACAAGAGATGTTGGCCAGTAAAACCGCTTATCTATTGCATGTTTTGATCGATGAAGAAGAAAATGTTTGGCCTTTAGTACCGCCAGGCGCCTCAAATAGTGATATGTTGGAGAACACCTAATGGACAGATATTTATTAGACATCAAGGCTGATGATAAACCGGTGTTACTAGAGCGCGTTCTTCGGGTGGTGCGTCATCGCGGCTTTACTATCAGACAAGTAGCAGCAACGCAAAATCACATCAGTCAGGTTGCCAGTGTTGAAATCATTGTCGATAGCGATCGACCCATCAGCACCCTAGTCAATCAAATTGAGAAGTTATGGGATATTCGTAGCGTTGAGGTGACAGCTTTAAGTCTCGATGAGCTGCCGAATAATAATTTACAACCAAAGATTTATGCATAAGGAAGGCAAGCAATGACAACAAAAACAGCAGATTACATTTGGTTCAACGGTGAAATGGTGCCATGGGCCAATGCCAATGTCCATGTCCTGACTCACGCTATGCATTATGGCACCTCAGTGTTTGAAGGTGTGCGTTGTTATAACACCCCGAAAGGTCCAATTGTTTTCCGTCATCGCGAACATGCGCAGCGGCTGAAAGATTCAGCCAAGATTTATCGTTTTCCGATCCCCTACAGTGTTGATGAAATCATGGAAGCAACACGGGAAACGTTGCGGATTAATAAGCTCGATTCCGCTTATATTCGCCCGTTGGGCTTTGTGGGCAATGTCGGCCTTGGGGTTTGTCCACCAGTGAATACGGAAATGGAATTGATCATCGCCGCTTTTCCTTGGGGCGCTTATTTAGGCGATGAAGCATTAGAAAATGGTGTCGATGCGATGATTTCTAGCTGGCACCGCGCTGCGCCGAATACTATTCCAACCGCTGCCAAAGCCGGGGGTAACTATTTATCCTCTTTGCTTGTTGGTGGTGAAGCGCGCCGTCATGGTTATGCTGAGGGGATTGCACTGAGTGTGGATGGCTACCTGTCTGAAGGGGCCGGCGAAAATATCTTTGTAATTAAAGATGGCGTATTACTCACCCCACCAACCACCAGTTCTATTTTGCCGGGTATTACTCGCGATTCGATCATGACCCTGGCTAAAGACATGGGCTACGAAGTGCGTGAAGTGAATATTGCCCGTGAAGCGCTGTATTTGGCGGATGAAATATTTATGACCGGAACGGCGGCGGAAATTGTTCCGGTACGCAGTGTCGATCAAATCACGGTTGGTGAAGGTAAACGCGGGCCGATCACCAAAGTGATGCAAGAGGCGTACTTTGGCCTATTCAACGGCACCACAGAAGATAAGTGGGGTTGGTTGGATTATGTCTACCCAGAGAAGCAATCATAGAGGATAACGGACAATGGCAAAGTATCGCTCAGCAACGACCACTCATGGTCGCAATATGGCCGGAGCACGCGCCCTATGGCGTGCAACCGGTGTTAAAGAAGAAGATTTTGGAAAACCGATCATTGCGGTGGTCAACTCGTTTACCCAGTTTGTACCGGGTCATGTGCATCTTAAAGACATGGGACAATTGGTGGCGGGGGAAATAGAAAAAGCCGGCGGCATCGCCAAAGAATTTAATACCATTGCGGTGGATGATGGTATTGCCATGGGCCACGGTGGCATGCTGTATTCCTTACCATCACGGGAGCTGATTGCCGATTCGGTGGAGTATATGGTCAATGCGCATTGTGCTGATGCCATGGTTTGTATCTCGAATTGCGACAAGATCACTCCAGGAATGATGATGGCGGCGCTGCGCTTAAATATTCCGGTGATTTTTGTCTCCGGCGGTCCGATGGAAGCGGGCAAAACCAAATTGTCCGATCAAATTATCAAACTTGATTTGGTTGATGCCATGATTCAAGGAGCCGATCCTACGGTTTCTGATCAGCAAAGTCAGCAAATTGAGCGCTCGGCTTGTCCGACTTGCGGTTCTTGTTCGGGGATGTTTACCGCCAACTCAATGAACTGTTTAACCGAAGCATTAGGGCTTTCCCAGCCTGGTAATGGTTCGATGCTGGCGACTCATGCCGATCGCGAAGCGTTATTTATCAATGCCGGTAAACGGATTGTTGAACTGACCAAGCGTTACTATGAGCAAGACGATCACTCGGCGCTGCCACGTAATATCGCCAATAAAGCGGCGTTTGAAAATGCCATGGCGCTGGATATCGCTATGGGCGGCTCCACCAATACGGTTTTACATCTCTTAGCGGCGGCGCAAGAGGGAGAGATTGATTTCGATATGACGGATATTGACCGCATGTCACGTCAAGTGCCGCATCTTTGTAAAGTGGCACCATCGACCCAAAAATATCACATGGAAGATGTCCATCGCGCCGGAGGCGTTATGGCAATTTTGGGCGAGTTAGATCGCGCAGGACTGATCAACAACCAAACCCATACTGTGTTGGGTATGACCTTGCAACAGCAATTGGCCCAATACGACATCATGCAAACGGACGATCAAGCGGTGCTCGATTTCTTCCGTGCTGGCCCTGCTGGCATTCGTACCACTAAGGCGTTTTCACAATCTTGTCGCTGGGATCGATTAGACGATGATCGCACCTCAGGTTGCATTCGCAGTAAAGCCCATGCCTTTAGTCAAGACGGTGGTTTGGCGGTATTGAGCGGCAATATTGCTCTCGATGGTTGCATTGTTAAGACCGCGGGCGTCGATGAAGACAATCTCACTTTCACAGGACCAGCAATTGTGTTTGAAAGCCAAGATACGGCGGTAGAAGGTATTTTAGGTGGCCAAGTTAAAGCTGGGGATGTAGTTGTGATTCGCTACGAAGGCCCGAAAGGTGGTCCGGGCATGCAAGAGATGCTTTACCCAACTACTTATCTTAAATCGATGGGGCTTGGTAAGGCTTGTGCCTTATTAACCGATGGCCGTTTTTCTGGCGGTACTTCTGGCTTATCGATTGGTCATGTCTCTCCTGAAGCCGCTAATGGTGGCACGATTGGTTTGGTCAATAATGGCGATAAGATCGCGATTGATATTCCTAATCGTTCGATTCGCCTACTGGTTTCAGAAGATGAGTTGGCTGAGCGTCGAGCCGCGCAAGATAAGCAAGGTTGGAAACCGGTTAATCGTCAGCGTGAAGTCTCTTTAGCGCTCAAAGCTTACGCGAGTCTGGCAACCAGTGCTGATAAAGGCGCAGTGCGAGATAAATCGAAACTTGAGGGGTAGTGGATGAGTGCAAGCAAGCAAACCGGCGCGGAGTATTTACGGCAAATTTTGCGTGCACCTGTTTACGAGGTGGCGTTAGTGACGCCACTGCAAGCAATGCCGCGCCTATCGGCGCGCATTCAAAACCGAGTGCAATTAAAGCGAGAAGATCGCCAGCCAGTACATTCTTTCAAATTACGTGGTGCCTACACCATGTTATCTAGTCTATCTGATGCGCAGAAACAAGCCGGGGTGATTGCCGCCTCTGCAGGTAATCATGCGCAAGGAATGGCATTATCCGGTACCAAGCTAGGCATCAAAACCACCATCGTCATGCCCAAAACCACCCCAGATATTAAAGTCGAGGCGGTTCGTGGATTTGGCGGTGTCGTGATGTTACATGGCAATAATTTTGATGAAGCGAAAGCAGAAGCTGAACGTTTAGCATTGCAGCATGGCTATACTTTTGTGCCGCCCTTTGATCATCCATTAGTCATTGCTGGGCAAGGAACCATCGGCATGGAGATGCTGCAGCAAAATGGTCATCTCGATTATATTTTCCTGCCCGTGGGCGGCGGCGGACTTGCGGCCGGAGTGGCGGTGCTGATCAAGCAATTGATGCCGGATATCAAAGTTATTGCCGTTGAACCAGAAGATTCAGCATGTCTGAAAGCAGCGCTAGATGCTGGTGAACCTGTGGTACTTGAACAAGTGAGCTTGTTTGCTGATGGGGTAGCGGTGAAGCGGATTGGTGATGAAACCTTTCGTTTGTGCCAACAATACCTCGATGGCCATATCACCGTTTCTAGCGATGAAATTTGTTCGGCAGTGAAAGATATTTTTGAAGACACGCGCGCGATTGCCGAGCCTTCAGGCGCACTGGCTTTAGCTGGGTTGAAGAAATTTGCCGAGCGTCACCAACTGGTGGATAAACAACTGGCTACGGTGTTATCTGGTGCCAATACCAACTTTCATGGTTTACGCTATGTTTCTGAACGGTGTGAACTCGGTGAGAAGCGTGAAGGTTTGCTGGCGGTGACCATTCCTGAACGTCCTGGGGCATTTTTTGAGTTTTGCCATATTATCGGTGGCCGAGCGGTTACTGAGTTCAACTATCGCTATAACGATGACCAACTGGCTAATATCTTTGTTGGTGTTCGTTTATTAGGAGGGCAAGAAGAATTACAGCATATCGTCCATGACTTGCGACAGGGTGGTTATCCGGTAGTCGACTTATCTGACGATGAAATGGCTAAGCTGCATGTGCGTTACATGATAGGCGGTAAACCTTCGAAGCCACTCAAAGAGCGTTTATACAGCTTTGAATTTCCAGAGTATCCGGGAGCGTTACTCAAGTTCTTGAGTACCTTAGGCACTCATTGGAATATTAGCTTATTTAATTATCGTAACCATGGTGCGGATTATGGACGAGTATTGTGTGGTTTCGAGTTAGCAGAAAGTGATTTAGTACGATTTTCTGCTCATCTCTATGAGCTGGGCTATCAGTATAAGGATGAGACTGATAATCCGGCTTATCAATTCTTCTTATCCTAAGTCCGTTTCACTTTCACATGCCAGTCATACGACTGGCATTTTTTATCCGTTCGCTTTGTGATCATGATAGCGGTAATCTAATTGTACATAACAACATTTCATTATGGGTTTGCGTATACTGAAGCCATTGTGTGGTGATCATCATGGCCTATCTTTCTTTGAAGCTGCAAGGTGTTGGCTAAGTTCGTTCACGCCAATCACAGGCTATTGCACTTTTACTCGTTATATTCAGCCCGGAGACCAATATGTTTAAAGCGCTAATCCTCAACCAGCAAGAAAAAACCACAACCGCGACCATCGAATCGCTCGATGAGACTCAATTACCTGATGGCGAAGTTTTGGTTGCCGTGGAGTACTCTTCACTCAATTATAAAGACGGTTTAGCCATTACTGGCAAAGGCAAGATCATTCGTAACTTTCCCATGGTGCCTGGGATCGACCTCGCGGGCCAAGTGATTGAGTCTAAGGATGCTCGTTACCAAAACGGCGACCAGGTGGTATTGACCGGATGGGGAGTCGGCGAAAACCACTGGGGGGGGATGGCTGAAAAGGCTCGTCTGCAAGCCGATTGGTTGGTGCCTTTAGCGTCTGGATTGGACAGCAAACAAGCGATGATGATTGGTACTGCTGGCTTTACCGCGATGCTCTGTGTTCAAGCTCTGTTAGATGCAGGCATTAAAGCAGAACAAGGTGAAATCCTAGTGACTGGTGCCAGTGGCGGCGTTGGTTCCGTTGCGGTAACACTATTAGCTAACCTAGGTTATAAAGTTGCGGTGGTAACCGGTCGTGTTGAACAAAATGGTCCATTACTAGAAAAACTCGGTGCCAGCCGAATTATTGATCGCAGCGAGTTTGAACAGCCCGCTCGGCCATTAGAAAAGCAGCTTTGGGCTGGGGCGATTGATACCGTAGGCAGCAAAATATTAGCGAAAGTGCTCGCTCAAATGGATTATAACAGTACCGTTGCGGCATGCGGTTTAGCAGGCGGCTTTGATTTACCGACGACAGTGATGCCATTTATTTTACGTAATGTACGCTTGCAAGGGGTCGATTCAGTCTCTTGCCCAGCAGAAAAGCGCCTTGCGGCATGGCAAAGTCTCGCGCAATATTTACCTGCCAGTTATTTTGAGCAAGCGTGCCACGAGATCTCTCTTGAGCAGGTGCCTGAATTTGCACAAGCGATTACGCAAGGACAAGTGACAGGCCGCGTAGTGATTAAACTTTAACAAGAAGAGAGACGTGGTTAATGACAACCAAGACGCTGCGTAATTTACTGAGTCTTGGTTTTACGCTTAGGGTCTGTTTATCTTTCACGGTTAAATTTTGTTCGAGATAAAAGTGTTTTAATCGCGGCGAGAGGTTTGTAGCCTAGTTATTCTAGGCAAAACAGACCCTAGATAAAGAGCAAAAAAAATCCCGCCATACGGCGGGGAAGCCCAAGAAAAAGTGAAGCGTTATTATTGGAGAGTGTTGTTAAATATATGTTAACAAATGTAGCTGTTGGAATTGATTTTGCCAAGTGATTATTGAATATTTTTTCTTCAGCCGTATTATCTACGCCTTATTTTGCTACTCGATTAGGTTTTTGCATGACATTTGACTCAACATTAGCGACCCATTCCCTTGATGCGCAAGGACTGCGTTGTCCTGAACCAGTAATGATGGTGCGCAAGACCATTCGTACCATGCAAGCTGGCGATGTGTTATTGGTGATGGCGGACGATCCTTCCACGACTCGAGATATCCCTAGTTTTTGCCGTTTTATGGATCATCAATTGCTGGCGCAACAAACCGAGCAACTACCTTATCAGTATTTGATCAAAAAAGGCTTACCTTAATCTTGCAGTCTTTGGCAGCCATGGTTGATTGCTGGGGATTTAGCCGATGAAAGAAAGTAAGGCTAGATAATTCGCCTTACTTTATTATCTTTAGAGTAATCAGCATGCATATTGATGATATGTGCTGATTGCGGGGTAAGTTTATTCTTGGTATTCAATCGTTCGGATTTCTGCTTGTAGCTTATTCACTTGTTGTTGCAGTGCTCTTAACTCATTGTGCATTGGAATAATGTAAGCGACTCGAATCCAGGCTTCGACGGTAAGTGCAGCCATGATAATCGCTCCAGCCACCATAGGTAGCCACATTTTAGTCAGCATCATCCCCAATAAGGTGAGTATAAATCCGAAAGTAAATAGGTAGCTTTGGCTTTTGGCGGTCATTCCCGTATAACGTGTCAGCATAAGTAACCCTCTTGCAACGCTACGATATTATTAACCTAGCACGGCAATGGTGACACGAATATGGCACATATCACGCTCTTGATGGCTTTTGGTCAAGAGCGTGATCCAGTGCTAACAATTTTGTTTGAAAATCGTTACGAACGCTAGAATAGTGCAGCGCCAATCGCTAAGCCGATAAATAAAATGGCGGTGACTTTGCGGATCAAACCAAGTGGCAGCTTGTTGGCCGACAATTTGCCAATCATCACCACAGGAACATTCGCCAGCAGCATACCAATCGTAGTGCCTAGAATGACCCACAATAAAGCATCAGCATATTGAGCTCCTAAAATGGAAGTGGCTATTTGGGTTTTGTCGCCGATTTCAGCAATAAAAAAGGCGATAAAGCTGGCAACAAAAGGCCCACGGTTAGAGATAGATTCCTCTTCATCCAATTTATCAGGGATTAATACCCATCCGGCCATGATTAAAAAGCTCACCACTAAAACCCATTTTAAAATATCGGGCGACAGATAGTCGGCCACCACGACACCAAGCCAAGCGGCTAAGGCATGGTTCGCTAAAGTGGCAAGAAATATCGCCGCGATGATAGGAACAGGTTTTCGGTATCGACTGGCTAACAACAAAGATAGCAGTTGAGTTTTATCGCCAATTTCAGCTAAGGCGACGGTAGTAATTGAAATAGCTAATGCGCTCACGACAGGCTCAGTGGGGCGGGATAATTATAATAACCATAGACAAACGCCACGCCCCACCCCGGTTCGCTTTGTTTGTCTAAGGTCTTGCTAAGCTAAAAAGATTTTTAGCCTCGAACGCCATGGTGATTTGGCACCAATTATGTTGACGAACGAATCGTTAAGATTAGGTCTCTTACGATAAGCTACTCCCCAAAGACGGCGCAATTCTAATCAGGCTGGCAATAAATCTCAAGCCACAAATGGTCTAAAGGTTTAGTTTTGGCATAATTTGCCACAATCGATGGGCAAAATTGCCTTAAAAGGGATTTTTGACCATTAATTAAGCAAGATTACCCCTACTCGCTGAGCGAATATCTCGGTATACTTGTGCGCTATTTCTTATCAATTCAGACAGAAGAATCGCGCGAACCTGACTATGCAAAAATACGACATCAAAACCTTTCAGGGTATGATCCTCGCGCTGCAGGATTATTGGGCCCAACAAGGCTGTACCATTGTTCAACCATTAGATATGGAAGTTGGTGCAGGTACCTCTCACCCAATGACATGCCTGCGAGCTATCGGCCCAGAGCCTATCGCTACGGCGTATGTTCAACCTTCTCGTCGTCCAACCGACGGCCGCTATGGTGAAAACCCGAACCGCCTACAGCACTACTATCAATTTCAAGTCATTATCAAACCATCGCCGGATAACATTCAAGAGTTGTACCTTGGATCACTGGAGGTATTAGGTGTTGACCCGCTGGTTCACGACATTCGTTTTGTTGAAGACAACTGGGAAAACCCAACCTTAGGTGCATGGGGATTGGGCTGGGAAGTATGGTTGAACGGCATGGAAGTGACTCAGTTCACTTACTTCCAACAAGTTGGTGGTCTTGAGTGCAAGCCGGTAACCGGTGAAATCACTTACGGTATCGAGCGTCTAGCGATGTACATTCAAGGTGTTGATTCTGTTTATGATTTAGTCTGGACGGATGGCCCATTAGGTAAAGTAACCTATGGCGATATTTTCCACCAAAATGAAGTGGAGCAGTCTACTTACAACTTTGAGCACGCGGATGTGGATTTTCTGTTCACTTTCTTCGATCAGTGCGAGAAAGAATGTCAATACCTGCTTGAGCTCGAAAAACCACTACCACTACCGGCTTATGAACGGATTTTAAAAGCGGGTCATGCCTTTAACCTGCTTGATGCTCGTAAGGCGATTTCGGTCACTGAGCGCCAACGTTATATCCTGCGTATTCGCAACCTCACGAAGGCGGTTGCTGAAGCGTATTACGCCTCTCGCGAAGCGCTAGGCTTCCCAATGTGTAAAAAGGGTGAGGATAAATAACATGGCCAAAGAATTTTTAATTGAACTGGGTACGGAAGAGTTACCACCAAAGCAGCTGCGTACTTTAGCTGAAGCGTTTGCCGCCAATTTTAGTGCAGAGCTCGCCGCGGCAGAGCTGACTCATGATGGGGTGAAATGGTTTGCCACTCCCCGTCGTTTGGCGTTGAAAGTGACTAATCTTGCCGAAAAACAAGCGGATAAAGTGCTAGAAAAGCGTGGCCCTGCGGTGTCAGTGGCTTTTGATGCAGAAGGTAATCCGACGAAGGCAGCACAAGGTTGGGCACGTGGTAATGGGATCACGGTTGAGCAAGCCGATCGCCTCAAAACTGAGCAAGGTGAGTGGTTGCTGTTCAAACAAGAAGTGAAAGGCCAAGCAGCGAAAGCGATTGTGGTTGAGCTGGCTGCGAAAGCATTGGCCAACTTACCTATCGCTAAACCAATGCGTTGGGGCGATAAAGAGACTCAATTTATCCGTCCAGTAAAAACCTTGACCATGCTGCTTGGTGATGAGTTGATCGAAGGCGAAATTTTAGGCGTGGCATCAGCACGTACCATTCGTGGTCACCGTTTTATGGGTGAGAAAGAATTTACTATCGATTCTGCCCAGCAGTACCCAGACATTTTAGAGCAACGCGGTAAAGTGATTGCCGACTACGAGACGCGTAAAGCGACGATCATTGCTGGTGCTCAGCAAGCGGCCCAACAAGTGGGTGGTATTGCAGAACTCGATGACGATTTAGTGGAAGAAGTCACCGCGTTAGTGGAATGGCCAGTGGTTTTAACGGCTAAATTTGAAGAGAAATTCCTCAATGTACCGTCGGAAGCCTTGGTGTACACCATGAAAGGTGACCAAAAATACTTCCCAGTATATGACGCCAATAAGCAATTATTACCTAACTTTATCTTTGTGACTAACATTGAGTCTAAAGAGCCACGTCACGTTATCGAAGGTAACGAAAAGGTGGTGCGTCCACGTCTGGCTGATGCTGAATTCTTCTTTAATACCGATCTCAAGAGCAAGCTGATTGATCGCTTGCCACAGCTTGAAACGGCGATTTTCCAGCAGAAATTGGGCACAATTAAAGATAAGACTGACCGCATCACAGAGTTAGCCGGTTATATTGCAGAGCAAATTGGCGCTGACGTTACACAAGCCAAACGTGCAGGTTTACTCGCTAAATGTGATTTAATGACCTCAATGGTGTTTGAGTTTACCGATACTCAAGGTGTGATGGGCATGCATTATGCTCGCCATGATGGTGAGCCAGAAGCGGTAGCATTGGCGATGAACGAGCAGTATATGCCGCGCTTTGCTGGTGATCAGTTGCCGAGTGATGGGGTTTCTTCTGCGCTAGCGATGGCAGATAAGCTGGATACCATCGTCGGTATTTTCGGGATTGGCCAAGCACCAAAAGGTTCTGATCCTTTTGCTTTGCGCCGCGCTTCTTTAGGTGTACTACGGATCATCGTTGAATACGGCTATAAGCTTGACTTAGTGGATTTGGTCGCGAAAGCGAAATCCCTCTTTGGTGATCGTTTGACTAATGAAGCGGTTGAACACGATGTGATTGAATTCATGCTGGGTCGCTTCCGCGCTTGGTATCAAGACGAAGGCTTTAGTGTTGATGTTATTCAAGCGGTGTTGGCGCGTCGTCCAACCAAGCCGGCTGATTTTGATCAGCGGGTAAAAGCTGTGTCACACTTCCGTGAACTTGAAGCGGCAGAAGCGTTGGCAGCAGCCAATAAGCGGGTTGGGAATATTCTCGCGAAGTTTGCTGGTCAGTTACCTGCTGAGGTTGATCTTGCGTTGCTGCAAGAACCGGCAGAGAAAGCCTTAGCACAAGAAGTCGCGGTGATGAGCGAAGCGTTAGAGCCAGCGTTTGCCACCGGTAACTATCAACAAGCGTTGAGTCAATTAGCATCATTACGTGAACCCGTTGATGCGTTCTTTGATAATGTGATGGTGATGGCTGACGATGAAGCGCTAAAGCAAAACCGTTTAACTTTGCTTAACGACTTACGTAATTTATTCCTGCAAATTGCTGATATTTCTCTGTTACAAAAGTAATCATAAGCAATAAACCATATGGTTTGTGATTGAAGCCCAACTCTAATCAGTTGGGCTTTTTTTCAACTGAATACCCTAAAGTCTGTTTATATCGAACAAAATTTAATCGCGAAAGATAAACAGACCCTAGTGTTCAAAAATAGTACTTTGATAGGTAAAAGCATTAAG
>SLFB01000230.1 GCA_007124475.1 Vibrio sp.
CGTTCAACCATTAATGCTTTAGCGCCAGCATCTATCGCTTGCTGCGCAAACTGATGAGCATCAAAACGTTCACCGACTAAGGCGATGAAAAGCCCTTCAGGCTCAATCCGACGCGTGTCGGTTGAAACAGACGAAATAATGCTATCAGCGCCCAGTAATTGACCTTGTACTACGTGGCTGATCGTCGATAATTGAGTACTGATCATACGGTTAACCCTAAAAGTTGTTGAGCTGACTCTCTGTCCGAATAATGAACGGTTTGATCGGCCAGTACTTGGTAATCCTCATGGCCTTTACCCGCTAACAGAATAATGTCTTGCTCGTTAGCATGCTCAAAGGCATGTTGCAATGCTTTAAAACGGTCATGTTCAACATACGCATTAGCATACTTGAGGCCAGCTTGCATCTCAGCGATGATGGCACTGGCAGACTCACTGCGTGGATTGTCATCGGTAAAAATGATCTGATCAGCACAACGTTCGGCAATGGCTGCCATCATCGGCCGTTTTCCTGTGTCACGATCGCCACCACAGCCAAAAATCACCCATAGTTTCCCTGCACAATGAACCCGCAAAGCAAGTAATGCTTTCTCTAGCGCATCGGGAGTATGGGCATAATCCACAACAATTTTAGGCCGATGTTCGGCACTAAATAGCTCCATCCGGCCAATCACTGGCTTCAATCGATGGGCTGAGGCGAGTAATGTCGATTTTGCAAAGCCCAAGCTAAGTAAGGTGCTGAGTGCCAGCAATACATTACAAGCGTTAAACTCACCGATCAGTGGCACTTGTAACTGCCCCGCTCCCCAAGAGCCATCAAAATTAATCTGAATGCCTTGCTCTGCATATTGAATCGTTTTAGCCCATAGTCTCTGAGGTGTATCGGGTGGCGTAAGAAGTGAGACACCGACTAAATGAGGCCATTGTGCTCTAGCCCATTGCGCACCAATTGGATCATCAACATTAATAATCGCTTGTTGACAATCATGCTCAGTAAACAACGACTGTTTAGCTTCAGCGTAGGCCTGCATATTGCCATGATAATCAAGGTGGTCGCGGCTTAAATTAGAAAAGACACCGGCAATAAACGGCAATGCCTTAATCCGTCCCTGAACTAAACCATGCGAGGAAACCTCCATGGCGGTATATCGTGCACCTTGTTCAGCAAATTGATGTAACATAGCTTGAATATCAATCGCATTCCCTGTGGTATTTGCTGCCTCTGCTAACTGCGTAAGAAAGCCATTACCCGTCGTGCCCATCACAGCTGCGCGCTCACCTAATAGCTCTAACCACTGAGCAATTAATTGACTGATTGTCGTTTTACCATTCGTACCCGTCACCGCTATCACCTGATTTTGATGTCCAGCATACAAACGACCAGCCAATGCCGATAAATAGGTATCAAGCCCAGCTAGATACACTACTGGTATTTGATCGCAATAGTCCACTTTTGCGTGACCATGATGCGGATCGGCTTGAGCTAAGACCAAATTAGCTCCACGGGCAACAGCATCGGCAATAAATTGTCGGCCATCCATAGCGTGACCATTAATGGCGACAAAGGTATCACCACTAGTCACTTTACGACTGTCTAATTGCAGCCGATGTACCGCTAATTGCGCTAACGAGCTATCATTAAGCACTAACCAAGGAGCAAGTAAATAAGACAAGCTTTGAGGTATCTTCATTGTTTTTATTTCATATTCCATTCAATAATGACTAACGCTGAAAACGGTTTTCATCGGGTGCAACATTCAAAATCTGTAACGCCCCTTTCATTATTTCAGCAAATACTGGGCCAGCAACTGCGCCGCCATAATAAACATCCCCTTGAGGTTCATTGACCATAACCACTAACGAAATTCGAGGATTGCTCACTGGAGCGACCCCTGCCGTATAAGCAAAGTATTCATCGCTGTATCCTCCAGCGATGGCTTTACGCGAGGTGCCAGATTTCGCTGCGATGCGATATCCAGGTACAGCGGAACGCACTGCCGTACCGCCAGGTTGAGTAACGGTTTCCAACATATCGAGTACTTGTCGCGCGTATTTTTCATCGACCACCCGATAGGACAAATCTTGCTGATTATTATCGATCAAGTAAATCGGTTGATAGACGCCTAAATTACCTAATGTTGCATAGGCATGAGCCAGTTGAATCGGCGTAATAGACAGGCCATAGCCGAATGATAACGTCGCTATTTCAAATGGAGACCACCGGCTGCGGTTAGGAAAAATTCCCGCCGTTTCACCAACGAGATTTAGCCCTGAGGGCTCACCTAAGCCAACGGCTCGATACATATCAAGCATATCTTCCAACGGCATATCCAGTGCCAATTTGGCTACCCCTATGTTGCTTGATTTTTGTAAAATGACTTGCAAGTTCGCTTGTCCCACTCGAGAAACATCTCGCACTCGGCTACCACCAATTTGCATAATGCCATTACCTGTATCAATAATGGTGTTTTCATCAGCCGTTCCATTAGCCAAGGCAGCCAGCACCACAAAGGGCTTAACCGTCGAACCAGGTTCAAACGCATCAGCAATAACGCGATTACGCATTTGAAAGCTTTGCCAGTCACTGCGATTGTTAGGGTTATAAGATGGGGCATTAACCATAGCAAGCACAGCACCCGTTTTAACATCCAACATCACAGCAGAAGCTGAAGTCGCACGATAATCGGCCATGGCTTGCTTCACCGCACGAAAGGCAATAGCTTGCAAACGCTGATCGATAGTCAGTTGTAGTGGTTTGCCTTCCTCGCGCTGTTCTAAAGCAATGTTTTCCACCACTCGTCCATAACGATCGCGACGAATAATGCTTTTACCCGCTTCACCTGTCAGCCATTTATCATAACTTCGCTCGACGCCTTCCAAACCATGACCATCAATCCCGGTGACACCAATTAAATGAGCACTGACTTCACCAGCCGGATAATAACGGCGAGACTCCGATTTAAGGCCAACACCAGCCAGTTTTAACTCACGGATGTATTTCGCCATGGCTGGACTCACTTGGCGCTGTAAATAAATAAACCGTCGCCCGCTGTTATCTTGAATCCGCTGTAACATCGATTGGCGATCAAGTCCCAAGACATCAGCCAGTGCATGCCAACGTTCCAATTCAGCAAAACCGCCTTTATTAAAAATCATGACCGGATCAGCCCATACCGCTTCAACTGGTACGCTAACCGCTAACGCTTCACCATTACGATCGGAAATAATCCCTCGCGCCGAATGCAGGGTTAACGCACGCACCGAACGTAGGTCACCTTGTCGAATAAGGTTATCAGGTTCAATCACTTGAATCAGAGCTAAGCGGGTGACTAACACCACAAAGATAGTGACCACAATCAACAAGACTAAATACAGACGCCAACTAATTAATTCCGATGATTTGGCTTGAGTGGCTGTGCGTGAGGCTGGTTCTTTGCGATTGATTTTTTTACTCATTTTAATCTAATCACCACTTCTTTATCGGGATCTGGACGTTTCATGTCTAGATCTCGAACCGCGATCTCTTGTACCCGACTATGCTCGGCCAAAGCGGTTTCTTCTAAAATTAAATTACGCCATTCATTATCAAGATAATCACGATATTGCATTTCTTCATTTTTCTCAGAAATCGCCTGACGGGTATGATGGGTGGTAAATACAACCCCCATCGCCGTTGCAAAGATCATCATTAACAACAACAAAGGCAAGCGACCGACCGTGAGTAAGTCTATCGCAATTAATTTAGCCAGATTAGGGGGAGTACCAGACATAGATTATCACTACAATTTTTCAGCAATCCGCAATACGGAACTACGTGAACGTGGGTTATGAGTTATCTCTTCTTGAGTTGGTTTGATCGCTTTGCCCACCGCTTTTAGTGCAGCGCTACCCATTGCTTGTATTTGTTGCTGAGTAACGGGTAAACCATGAGGTACATCTGGCCCTTTGCTTTCTTTGCGAATAAAGCGTTTCACCATACGGTCTTCTAATGAATGAAAACTGATCACGGATAAGCGGCCTTGTGGTGCCAAAATCGATGCAGCCCCCTGTAAAGCAATATCAATTTCCTCTAACTCACTATTAATATAAATTCGAAAAGCCTGAAAAGTCCGTGTCGCTGGGTGTTTTTTCTCTTTAAAACTTTTTGGCGCGGCTTCTGAAATCAGTTTCGCTAATTGACTGGTTCGGATCAGCGTCTCATTATCTGGATTATCACGATAAGCCACTATCGCTTTAGCGATGCGACGGGCATGTTTATCTTCACCAAATTCACGAATGACCCAAGTGATATCATCCAACTCTGCCGTC
>SLFB01000163.1 GCA_007124475.1 Vibrio sp.
CCAAAGGGCAAGTCGATAAAGATGGTGAAGTCACCGAAGACAGGATCTATAACCAGAAAGACTTCGACAGAACTATGGTCATTGATGAGCGAACAGAACTGGTTGCACAGACCATCACCAGCTACCTCAAGCACACCGACCCGATGGCTAAAACCATTGTGTTCTGTAATGACATTGACCACGCAGAGCGTATGCGTCGAGCGCTGATCAACTGCAACCCCGAACAAGTGGCTAAAAATGAAAAATACGTAATGAAAATTACAGGTGATGATGAAATCGGCAAAGCTCAGCTTGATAACTTCATCAACCCCAAAAAGGCTTACCCTGTTATCGCGACCACCTCAGAACTCATGACAACAGGTGTCGATGCAAAAACTTGCAAACTGGTTGTGCTTGACCAGGGCATTCAGTCGATGACTAAGTTTAAGCAGATCATCGGTCGTGGTACTCGTATTGATGATCGTTACGGAAAGCTATGGTTTACCATTCTCGACTTCAAAAAGGCGACTGAACTGTTCGCTGATGAACGCTTTGATGGTGTCCCTGAGCGAGTAAAAGAGGCAAAACCAGAAGACTTCGATACCGATGCAGGACTCGATGAGATCATCGATGGTGAGGATGAACTTGAACAAGATGATCCATTTGAAGGAGAAGATATCGACCCTGAAAGCATCCATGAACCAGAAGCTCCATACGACTCAGGTTCATCTCCTTCTGACGGTAGCAATGCCGATGATGATTGGCAGGATGAAAACCGAGTTAGAAAGTTCCATGTCAACGGTGTCACCGTAAAAGCCATTGCCGAGCGTGTTCAATACTACGATGCCGATGGTAAACTCGTAACCGAATCGTTCAAAGACTACACCCGCAAGACAATGGCAAAACAGTTCTCCTCAATGGATGACTTTGTTAAGCGCTGGCAAGATGCCGATAAAAAGCAAGCAATCATTGATGAACTGGCAGAGGAAGGCATTATCTGGGAAGCGTTAGAGCTGGAAGTAGGCAAAGATCTCGACCCATTCGACATGATTTGTCATGTCGTGTATGACCAACCAGCACTCACCAGAAAAGAACGTGCTGATAACGTCAAAAAGCGCAACTACTTCACTAAGTACGGTGAAACGGCTCAGCAGGTGTTGAACAACTTACTAGACAAGTACGCAGACGAAGGCGTTCAAGAGATTGAAAATATTCATGTACTCAAAGTTAAGCCTTTTGACGAGATGGGACGACCTGCTGAGATCGTCAAAAAGTGCTTTGGTGGAAAAGAGCAATACTTAGAAGCGATTTCTGAATTGGAAGCTGAGATTTATCAATCAGCTTAAGCACTAAAGAGTCATATTGACGACCAACATTAAATCGACAATACTTCAATTCAACAGTGCCCAGTCCCCTGTTTCTGACGTTACCTTTATTGGTAACTTTGGGATCAAGGCTGGGCGTTCTCGTTTACCTAGTGAGAAAAATCAGCATTTACTGGCACAACATTAACAACTATTACTGTGGTTTATTATTGCGTCATCCCACCCTTTTGATATGCACTAATTCACGTTTTTCATGTCAATTCTGCTATAATCAACCCCAATTTTTCAGTCAGTTAGTAGTAGAACTCCATGTCAATCAGTTCAGTTATCAAGTCTATTCAAGACATCATGCGTAAAGACGCGGGTGTTGATGGTGACGCGCAGCGTCTTGGTCAAATGTCTTGGCTTTTATTCCTTAAAGTGTTTGATGCTCAAGAGGAAGAGCTAGAGTTCGAGTTAGATGATTACCGCGCCCCCATCCCAGCCAAGTACCTATGGCGCAACTGGGCGGCAGATAACCAAGGCATTACAGGTGACGAGCTGCTGGAATTCATCAATGATGACCTATTCCCGACGTTAAAAAGCCTAACCGCACCGAAAGACACCAACCCACGTGGTTTTGTAGTGAAAGAAGCCTTTAGTGATGCTTTCAACTACATGAAAAATGGCACACTGCTGCGCCAAGTGATTAACAAGCTCAACGAGATCGACTTTACTGACTCTAAAGAACGTCACCTGTTTGGTGATATCTACGAACAGATCCTACGCGACCTACAAAGCGCAGGTAATGCAGGTGAGTTCTACACCCCTCGCGCGGTGACTCGTTTTATCGTCAACAGACTGGATCCAAAGCTAGGTGAGCAGATTATGGATCCCGCCTGCGGTACGGGCGGATTCCTAGCTTGCTCGTTCGATCACGTCAAAGAGAACTACGTGACAAGCGCAGCCGACCACCAAACGTTGCAAAAGCAAATCCATGGTGTAGAGAAGAAACAACTGCCACACTTGCTGTGTATCACCAATATGATGCTCCACGGCATCGAAGTCCCTGTGCAGATCAAGCATGGCAACACGCTTAACAAGCCGCTTTCAAACTGGGACAGCAATATCAATGTGATTGCGACTAACCCACCGTTTGGCGGCACAGAAGAGGACGGGATTGAAAAGAACTTCCCTGCCGAAATGCAAACTCGTGAAACCGCCGATCTGTTCTTGCAGCTTATTGTCGAAGTATTGGATAAAGATGGTCGCGCTGGTGTGGTGTTACCTGATGGCACCTTGTTTGGTGAAGGCGTAAAAACCAAAATCAAAAAGATGCTCACAGAAGAGTGTAACCTGCACACGATTGTTCGCTTACCTAATGGCGTGTTCAACCCATACACGGGCATTAAGACCAACATTTTGTTCTTTACCAAAGGCCAGCCGACCAAGGAAGTGTGGTTCTATGAGCACCCTTACCCTGAGGGCGTGAAGAACTACAGCAAAACCAAACCAATGAAGTTTGAAGAGTTCCAGCAAGAGATCGAATGGTGGGGTAATGAGGCCGATGGGTTCGCTAGCCGTATCGAGACCAAGCAAGCTTGGAAGGTATCGATTGAAGATATTATCAAGCGCAACTTTAACCTTGATATTAAAAACCCGTATCAGGACGAAGTAGTCAGCCATGATCCTGAAGAGTTACTGGCGAACTATCAGCAGCAACAACAAGACATTAAAGCACTGCGTGACCAACTGAAAGGCATTCTCGGTGATGCGCTTAGCTCTACTGTGAAAAGTGGAGAACAATAATGGCAGTCGAAAACCTAATCACCGAGCATATTGATATCTGGACTTCGGCAGTAAAGACCAGATCGACCTCTGGTCGCGGTAGCAGCAAGAAGTTAGAACTGTATGGCGTTAAAAAGCTGCGTGAGCTGATTCTAGATTTGGCGGTTCGAGGAAAGCTTGTTCCTCAAGATCCTAATGATGAGCCTGCTTCATTGTTGCTTGAGCGAATTGCGGCTGAAAAAGCACAGTTGGTGAAAGACAAGAAGATAAAGAAACCGAAAAAACTTCCCGATATTAAAAAAGAGGAAGCTCCTTTTAAATTACCTAAAGGGTGGAGTTTTTCAAGACTAGAAGATCTTTGTGAATTAATTACCAAAGGCTCATCTCCAAAATGGCAAGGCGTCAGTTATACGGAGAACCCAGAGGATGTGCTTTTTGTTACAAGTGAAAATGTTGGTGCTTTTGAACTTCTACTTGAAAATAGAAAGTATGTTGAGAGAAAATTTAATGACATTGAACCTCGTTCAATTTTAAGAAAAGAAGATTTTCTAATGAACATTGTAGGTGCATCAATTGGGAGAACTGCACTATATGACATTGATGATTTGGCAAATATTAACCAAGCCGTATGCCTAATTCGTTCATTCCCTCAACAGGTGAGTACTAGGTTCTTCCTGACGTTTTTTAATAGCCTTACTTGCGTTTCATATATGTATGACAAGCAAGTAGAAAATGCCCGACCAAATCTTAGTATGGGGAATATATCCAAGTTTGTTATTCCTGTACCTCCTATACATGAACAACACCGCATCGTCGCCAAAGTCGATGAGCTAATGACGCTCTGTGATCAGTTAGAGCAACAAACCGAAGCCAGTATCGAAGCGCACCAAGTGCTGCTAACAACCCTGTTGGATACACTCACCAACTCCGTTGATGCTGACGAGTTGATGCAAAACTGGGCGCGAATCAGCGAGCATTTCGATACCTTATTCACCACTGAAGAGAGTATCGACCAGCTTAAGCAAACCATTCTACAACTGGCAGTGATGGGTAAGCTTGTTCCGCAAGATCCAACCGATGAACCAGCTTCTGAGTTACTGAAAAGAATTGCGGAAGAAAAAGCACAGTTAGTTAAAGAGAATAAAATCAAGAAGCAAAAAGCGCTGCCACCGATCTCTGAAGATGAAAAGCCGTTTGAACTGCCGAGTGGGTGGGAGTGGTGTAGGTTTGGA
>SLFB01000037.1 GCA_007124475.1 Vibrio sp.
AAATGGATCGAGCTTCAGATTCATTACTTCGTTCTAGCTAAGTGAGGAGAGGTTAAATATGCAACCTGCATTATGGATAAGTAAAACTGGCTTAGATGCTCAGCAGACAAACATCGCGACAATTTCAAATAACTTAGCCAATGCGTCTACGGTTGGTTTTAAGAAGAGCCGAGCGGTGTTTGAAGATTTGTTTTATCAAAATATCAATCAGCCGGGCGGTCAATCGTCACAAAATACAGAGTTACCAAGCGGTCTTATGCTCGGGGCTGGTTCTAAAGTGGTTGCGACGCAAAAGGTGCATACCAACGGTAATGTACAAACCACCAATAACAGCCTCGATATGATGATCGAAGGGGATGGTTTTTTTCAAATATTAATGCCGGATGGCAATATTGGATACAGTCGTAATGGTCAATTTACCCTCAATGCGGAAGGGGCAATTGTGACTTCTGGGGCTGGTTACTTAGTGCAACCTGAAATCGTGATTCCTGAAGAAGCGATTTCCATCACGGTGGGTAATGATGGTGAAGTATCAGTACGTTTGCGCGGACAGCAAGAAAATCAGGTATTAGGGCAAATTACCATCGTTGATTTTATTAATCCCGGGGGGTTAGAACCGATTGGTCAAAACTTATATTTGCCTACCGGGGCCAGTGGTGATCCTCAGGAAGGGGTTCCTGGGTTCGATGGTCTTGGCAACATTCGTCAATCGATGCTAGAAACATCTAACGTCAATGTCACCGAAGAATTGGTCAACATGATTGAAGCACAGCGAGTATATGAAATGAACTCTAAAGTGATTTCTTCTGTGGATCAAATGATGAGTTTTGTTAATCAACAGCTCTAATAACGGATAAAGAGTAGACGATCATGAAAAAGATACTGAGTTTACTAATTTTAAGTGGATTAACAGGCTGCACTTTATTGCCTCCCCCTCTTGAAACGGCTGAGGCTATTCAAGGCACAACGGTGGTTGATGCGGTCGAAGGCAATCAAGCGAATGCTGAAAGTACAGGTTTAGTCGATACGCTACGAGGTCGTAATGAGCCATTGGCTGGTGATCCCGCTTGGGCACCAATTCACCCCAAAGCGCCACCAGAACATTATGCTGCTGAAACAGGCTCTTTATTTAATTTATCTCGAGCGGTGAGTTTATACAGTGACTCTAAGCCGAGAGGGGTTGGTGATATTATAACCGTTACTCTTAATGAAAATACCAAAGCTTCTAAGAGTGCTGATGCAAACCTGAGTAAAAATAACGATGCAACTATGGACCCATTAAGCGTTGGTGGGCAAGAACTCACGGTTGGAGATTTTAATTTTTCATACGCGTTGAAAAATAACAATCAATTTTCGGGTAGCGCTCAGGCCAATCAAAATAATAACTTACAGGGCACGATTACGGTTGAGGTGATAGATGTCTTAGCCAACGGTAACCTAGTGGTTCGTGGAGAAAAATGGTTAATGCTTAATACCGGCGATGAATATATTCGCTTGAGCGGTACAGTTCGTCCTGACGATATTGGTTACGATAATACGATTGCTTCTAATCGGATCTCAAATACTCGTATTCAATATTCAAGTACCGGAACCAATCAAGATATGCAGCAACCAGGATTCTTGGCACGATTCTTCAATGTCTCTTTATAAACTAACATGATAAGTAAATTTTTGACGCTAGCTTGATTGTGTGCTTGAGTTAGCCGTCGAGAGAAGGATTGACATCGATGAGATACGTTTTAATTATCTTCATGCTGGTGATAGCAAACGCGGCTCATGCGACGCGGATTAAAGACGTGGCTCAAGTTGCCGGCGTTCGTAGTAACCAACTGATTGGTTATGGGTTAGTGACTGGTTTGCCGGGAACTGGAGAGTCAAATCCATTCACTGATCAAAGTTTTCGCGCCATGTTACAAAACTTTGGTATTCAATTACCTCCTGGAACGAGAACGAATACTAAAAATGTCGCCGCGGTAATGATAACAGCAGAATTGCCAGCTTTTACTAAGCAAGGACAAACGATCGATGTTACCGTTTCGTCAATCGGTTCAGCGAGTAGTTTGCGTGGTGGTACACTTACTCAGACTTTATTAAAAGGTCTCGATGGTGAAGTCTACGCGGTTGCCCAAGGAAACTTAGTCGTTAGTGGTTTTAGCGCCACAGGTGCGGATGGTTCCAGCCTTGTTGGTAATAACCCAACGGTTGGTATGATCTCGAACGGTGCAATCGTGGAGCGAGAGATCCCTAGTCCATTTAGCCGTGGTGATTTTATCACTTTTAACTTATTTCAATCGGATTTTACCACCGCCCAACGTATGGCGGATGCGGTGAATGAGTTTTTAGGTCCCGGAATGGCATCACCAATTGATGCAGCATCTGTGCGCGTTAGAGCACCTAGAGAGGTTTCTCAACGTGTGGCATTTCTTTCTGCTATTGAAAATCTTGAATTTGAACCAGCGGATATGGCCGCAAAAATTATCGTCAATTCACGCACTGGTACAATAGTGATAGGACAACATGTTCGCTTAAGACCTGCAGCGGTCACTCATGGTGGAATGACGGTCGCTATTCGTGAAAATTGGGATGTTTCTCAACCCAATCCCCTCGCTGGCGGTGATACTGTTATTATTCCAGATACGGATATCGAAGTCGAAGAGCAGCAAGGTGCCATGTTTAAATTAGAGACGGGCACAACCTTAGATGACTTAGTTCGGGCTGTAAATGAGGTTGGTGCTGCCCCTTCTGATTTAATGGCCATTTTGCAAGCATTGAAACAAGCTGGAGCCATTCAGGGTCAGTTGATTATTATTTAAGGAGCGAGTGATGATTAATAACCCAAATGATATTGGTTTTATTCATGACATAGCGAGCCTCGACAGGTTACGTCAACAAGCATTAGATGGCGATAAAGAAGCAGAAAAACAAGCATTAAATGCTGCTGCTAGGCAGTTTGAAGCTATTTTTACTTCGATGATGTTAAAATCTATGCGCGATGCTAACTCGCATTTTAAATCAGATTTGTTTGGTAGTCAGACCGAAGATTTTTACCGGCAAATGCAAGATGAGCAGATGGTCAGTCACCTGAGCGCTACAGGTTCATTAGGATTAGCGGATATGATTGTCGCGCAGCTTACTGCTTCTGATCGGGTTAGTACGACAGAACCTAACCATGACCGATTGCAAGAAGCAATGGAGCGTGTGCAGCAAGCTCGTAGCACTGCGCTTGAAACAAAAAATCAGGAAGAGCAGAATGCACCATCGTCTTTGGCAACGGCATCGTCGCCTGCTGAATATCGTTTTGACTCTCCACAATCTTTTGTTAGCTCGTTGCGACCTTATGCAGATAAAGCAGCGCAAGTGCTTGGTGTTGATGCTTCATTATTGCTCGCACAAGCAGCCTTAGAAACCGGCTGGGGTCAGAAAATGGTTTCAAATAGCATAGGCAGCAGTAATAATTTATTTAATATTAAAGCCGATAGAAGCTGGCAAGGTGAGCGAGTGTCTACTCAGACTCTAGAGTATTACGATAATACTCCTGTGATGGAAAAAGCCGCGTTTCGAGCCTATCCTAGTTTTCAAGAGAGCTTTGATGATTATTTGCGCTTTTTAGAAAATAACCCTCGTTATAACAGTGCATTAGACCATGGCGGAAATAATGAAGCTTTTATTCGTGGCATTCATCAAGCTGGATATGCCACTGATCCTCAGTATGCCGACAAGGTGTTGCGGGTTAAAGCGCAAATTGATCAAATGAACGCAAGCTAGTCTCTATGTTTAACCGACAGCGAGAGGTTGCCACACCTGCTCGCGGATTTTACCCCATTTATATTCCTCTTATTTAAAACTGCAGCAATGTTGGTTACGTTACCCATTACATGGATAGTGTCTTCCAGCTGATTTTCTTACTGCTAGAAGTCCTTATTTATGCCTTTTGTATTATATATCAGTAAATTAAATAAGCTTTATAAATTGGCATATATTTTGCTTTATTGATCGTGGGGTCAGTGATTACTGATATTAATGGTTTTTTGAGGGGGCAATTATGGCGTCTGATCTACTGAATCTTGGTACGCAAAGCGTATTAACGGCTCAGAGGCAACTCAATACCACAGGTCACAATATTTCAAATGTGAATACTGAGGGTTACAGTCGTCAGTCAGTGATCCAAGGAACGAGTGCCCCTCGTCAATTTGGCGGTCAGACCTACGGTATGGGCGTACATGT
>SLFB01000338.1 GCA_007124475.1 Vibrio sp.
ATATCTGTCCAGCCGACATCAGCAAAGCGAACCGTTTGACATTGGTTAGCATAAGCATTGAATGATAATGCGGCGACGGAGAGATAGGTGGTCATTTTAAGCATAATGTTTCCTTGTCTTTGAACTATTTTCCTGAGATGTTGAGCGATCCATCGGACGAATGGCTGCTCGGCTACGCTGTTTTTTTTGCCAACTGTCTGCTATCCACACTGGGGCAGGTTCAGCAGGTAACAGCGATTTATTGAGGATCATATCGGCTGCACGTTCTGCAACCATGATTGTTGGAGCATTTAGGTTACCGTTCGGTATGGTGGGGAATATGGAGGAATCCACAATCCGTAACCCTTGAATACCAAACACTCGACATTGGTTATCCACGACGGCCATGGCATCATCGGCTGAGCCCATTTTGCAGCTACAAGAGGGGTGATAAGCACTCTCAACATTTTGTTTAACCCAATTATCAATCGCTTCATCACTGCTAATTGATAAGCCGGGTTGAATTTCTTCACCACGATAGTCATCTAATGCGGGCTGCGCGAGTAACTCACGAGTTAAGCGAATGCAGTCTCGCCAATCTTGAATATCTTGTTGGTGTGATAAATAGCGGAATAAAATCGCTGGCTTCTGCTTTGGATCACTGGAGCGAATCCAAACACGGCCGCGGCTATGCGGTTTATTGGGACCAACATGAACTTGAAATCCGTGACCATCAAACGCGGTTTGGCCATCGTAACGCATGGCAGCTGGTAAAAAGTGGTATTGAATATTTGGCCATTTGAGTCCAGCGCGTGAGCGAATAAAGCCACAAGATTCAAAGTGGTTGGTGGCGCCTAGACCTTGTTTGGTCAAGATCCACTGAGTGCCTATCATGCCTTTACTTACCAAACCGAGCTTGCTGTTTAACGTGATCGGTTGTTGGCAGCGATACTGAAAATAAACTTCTAAGTGATCTTGCAGGTTTTCACCGACGCCGGGCAGTTCATGTTGCACCTCAATGCCAGCGCTTTCTAATACGTCGCGTGGGCCAATACCCGATAATTGCAGTAATTGTACGGAACCAATTGAGCCTGCGCAGGAAATGACTTCTTGATTAGCAAACACCACCTGGGTTTGGCCGCTTTTTTCAAACTCGACGCCAATCGCTCGTTTATCTTTGAGCATCACTTTACGAGTCAATACGCCTTTAAGCAGGGTTAGGTTAGGTCGAGCTAAAGCATGTTTTAAGTAGGCATTGGAGGTTGAAGCGCGAACCCCGTTATTAACCGTCATATGCATTGGCCCAAAACCTTCTTGTTGGTAGCCATTGTAATCATCGGTTTTCGGATAGCCAGCTTGTTCACCAGCTTCAATAAAAGCTTGGTAAAGTGGATTTAGCGTCATTTCGTTACCGTTGCAGGTAGCGACTGGGCCGTCACCGCCTCGATAGATATCCGTCCCTTGGCTCCATGATTCCGCACGCTTGAAGTAGGGTAAACATGAGGCGTAATCCCAGCCTTGTGCACCGTGCTGTTGCCATTCATCAAAGTCGCAAGCATGGCCTCTGACATAAACCATGCCGTTGATGGAAGAGCTGCCCCCTAAGACTTTGCCGCGTGGACAATGTAGTTGTCGACCATCGAGTCCGGGCTCAGCGAGAGATTCAAATTGCCAAGCGTATTTGGCGCTGTTCATCGGATAAGACAGGGCGGTTGGCATTTGAATAAAAATGCTTTTATCACTGCCGCCAGCTTCAAGTAATAATACCGAGTTATCTGGATTTTCACTTAATCTATCGGCTAATACACAGCCGGCCGAGCCGGCACCGACAATAATATAGTCATAATGCTGTTTCATGATCACTCCTTAAGCATAAGGGCCGACGAAGTCATCGAGTTCGATTAACACGCTTTTCGTTTGGGTATAGTGAGTTAAAGTTTCGATACCATTTTCTCTTCCTACTCCCGATAGTTTGTAACCACCGACAGGCATTTGCGCTGGAGAGTCACCCCATGTGTTGATCCAGCAAATACCGGCTTGTAGCTGGTGGATAACACGATGAGCACGCGATAGGTTCTGCGTAAACACCCCAGCGGCTAAGCCATAGTCTGTGTTGTTGGCACGTTGAATGACCTCTTGTTCATCCGTAAAACTCAGCACTGCCATTACTGGTCCAAAGATTTCTTGTTGGACAAAGGCCATTTCATCGTCACAATCGACAAACACTGTGGGAGCAACAAAGTAACCCTTAGCGCATGAACCTTCCGTGACCGCTTTTCCACCGGTGAGTAGGGTGGCTCCACTTTGTTTAGCGCTATCGATGGCTGAGAGCACTTTGTCGAAATGTGGTTGAGAAATGAGCGAGCCTACTTGGGTATTTGGGTCCATCGGATTGCCGATAACCAGGGCTTCTGTGCGCGCTTTGAGTTGTTCAATAAACGCTGGATAAATGGATTGATGTACAAACACTCGAGTGCCGTGAGTACACACTTCGCCTTGGGTATAGAAGTTAGCGGTCATCGCTGCAGATACAGCCTGATCTAGCTTAGCATCATCAAAAATGATCAAGGGGGATTTACCGCCTAGCTCCATGGTCACTGATTTTAACGTTTTCGCGCTATCTGCCATCACTGCTTTACCCGTTCCACTTTCCCCAGTGAAAGAGACTTTTGCTATCTCAGGATGAGCGGTGAGCATTTGTCCCACTCGTGCATCCCCTTGCACTACGTTAAACACGCCATCAGGTAAACCGGCTTGTGTAAAAATTTCGGCCAGTTTGAGTGCGCTGAGCGGCGTTTCTTCTGACGGCTTAAAAATCATTGCATTACCTGCTGCTAAAGCAGGCGCGGATTTCCACATGGCGATTTGGATTGGATAGTTCCAGGCGCCAATTCCAGCGCAAATGCCTAGAGGCTCTTTACGGGTGTAAAAAAACTGGCTGTTTGAGAGTGGTTGCTGATCACCTTGCAGAGTGGGCGCGAGACCAGCAAAGTACTCGATTACATCTGCGCCCGTGGTGATATCAACGGCAAGTGCTTCTTGGATTGGTTTACCGGTATCTTGGACTTCGAGTTTGGCTAGCTCATCGTTACGTTCGCGCAGGATGGCGACAGCTTTTAACAAGATTCGGCTACGCTCGGTCGCACTCATGGCTGACCAAATCGCAAACCCTCGTTGAGCGGAGTCAATCGCGGCTTGCACGTCGCTGGCGCTAGCGTGACCTAATACGGCCAGTGGCTCTCCAGTTGCGGGATTGTAGCTGGTAAAAGTTTCTCCAGATGACGCATAGCGCTGTGCGCCATCGATATAAAGCGAAGCGATTTCCATATGATAAAGACCTATTGAGTAAGTGCTGCGTGTTGAGCGAGTTGTTGTTGTAAGTAATCGTTAATTAAGTGCTGAGCTTGGTCGGCATTAATCCCGTTGGGATTAAGTGCACCACGTAGCCAAAAGCCATCGATTAGAGCGGCGATGCCTTGAGCAACTCGTTGAGCATGAGCTTTTGGGAGTAATGCTTTGAGCTCAATGTATAAATGAGAAATCAGACGTTTTTCATTCACCCGTTGTAAACGGTTGAGTTGTGGGTCATGCATTGAATATGACCAGAAAGCTAACCAAGTTTTTACGACGTGGCTTTGGGTTTGAAAGCCGGCAAAATTGGCTTGCACTATGGCATTAATTCGCGCTTGATGAGCATCTTTTTTTAGGTTTCTTAGCGCGTTTGTTACGGTGAGTGAGTGCTCACGCAGGATTACGCGCATGGTTTCTTCTAATAAGCCGTGCTTACCACCAAAATAATGATTAATGATCCCGGTTGATACCCCAGCTTCGCGGCTGATTAAGGCGATACTAGCGGCATGTAACCCAACTTGTTCAATTACCATCATGGTGGCCTGTACGAGCTGTGGTTTTCGTATATCAGGCATCCCAACCTTAGGCATTAACACTCCTTGTTATTTTTAATTGAACGATTAGTTAACGATAACTTTACACGGCTAATCATTAGATCTCAAATGATTATTTTTGGTTTATTGTGTTTCTTTAGCTTCGTTTTTATGTTTTTTTGTTTAATTTCAATGTTATAGGTTTATTTTTATTTTTATTAATTTTTATTAATGGTTAGAGGTAATCTGAATGGTTTGCTGTTTTAGGTGAGTGAGACTTAGGGGTAAAAAAATCCCTTAACTGGGATGTTAAGGGATTGAAATCAAAGTTTAGCCAGTCTTTTGTTGGTAAGTAGACAGATGCAGTTATAGCTGATTATATAAAATCATAGGTCTACACAGTCACCTCTACTCAGCTATTTATAGAGTGATTGGCTGAGTGGCTTTTTCTAACCAGAGTTTCACTTCGCCCTCGACCAATGGGCTAATGTCGCGCCACACCTTCTGATGGTAGTCATTAAGCCAAGCAATTTCATGCGCGGCTAATAAACTAAAATCAATCACCCGGGTATCGATTGGGCAACGAGTCAGCGCTTCAAAGCCGAGCATGTTTTTATCTCCTTGAGTTGAGATTTCAACCACTAATTCAAGGTTTTCAATCCGAATGCCAAACTCGTCAGCTCGGTAATACCCTGGCTCGTTAGACAACACCATACCGGGGCGCAAAGCGACGGGGTTATGTACTTTACTGATCCGTTGTGGCCCTTCATGAACATTAAGAAAATGCCCCACACCATGGCCTGTACCATGATCGTAATCGTAGCCTTCGGACCATAAATATTGGCGTGCAAGCGCATCCAGTTGATGACCGCAAGTCCCTGCTGGGAAGCGAGCTTGAGCTAAGGCGATATGCCCTTTAAGCACTAAAGTAAATTGGTGTTTCATCTCTGCGCTTGGCTGACCAATCGCAATGGTACGCGTGATATCGGTAGTGCCATCGAGATATTGACCGCCTGAATCGACTAAATACAAACTATTTAAACTCAGTTCACCGGGCTGTGGCTGATTGAGATGATTGTAGTGACACATTGCTGCGTTGCTACCAGCGGCGGAAATCGTATCAAAGCTAAGATCAGCCAATGTCGGGTCTTGCGCGCGGAAAGCATAAAGCTGATCGGCTAACTGAGCTTCATTATAAAGGCGACCAGAGGCAACCTCATCGTCTAGCCAAGCAAGAAACTTACTCATCGCTACACCATCACGGATATGGCAAGCTTTCATTCCTGCCACTTCCGTCGGGTTTTTGGCCGCTTTCGGCAGCAAGCATGGATCGCTATCTTGAACAAGCTTGGCTCCGGCATTTTGTAAGACCAGAGTAAACCACGCATTACTGGTGTTCGGGTCGATCATCACTTGCTGATCTGTAAGCTGTTCTAACTGAGCTTGTAATTGCTCCGGGTGATAAACACGTACTCCCGCGCCTACGTGCTGCTCAAAACCGGTTGCTAAGCGCGCTGGATCGAAGAAAAAGTCGACGCTTGCATCGGCATGAATGATCGCGTGTGAAAGTAACACCGGTAGGCGAGCGACATCGAGGCCACGAACGTTGAATAACCAGCAAATAGAATCTAGCTCAGTGAGTATCGCGCAGTTGACTTTTTTAGTTTGCAATAACTTGGCAATGGTTTCTCGCTTTGTCTGACAATCTACCCCTACTTGGTCCACCGCCATCAGGCGCATGGCCGAGGTCACGGGTGTTGGGCGATCATGCCACAAGCAATCAATCGGGTTTTCGCTTATCGCCACTAGTGTGTATTCACCAGCTAACCGTTGCTGAGCGCTGGTTAACCAGCTAGCTCGGTGCATTCTTGGGTCATAACCGATTTTACTGCCTTTCGGTAGCTGTTCGCTTATCCATTGCAAATAAGGTTCTTCAATTAAATGACGGTATTGAAAAATATCACCGGGTACTTGTTTCGGAACTTGCACAGTGTAGCGACCATCGGCGAAGATAGCGGCATTATCGCGAGTGATCACGGCGGCGCCAGCCGAGCCAGTAAAACCAGAGACCCATTCTAAGCGTTCGTTTTGAATCGGTACGTATTCACCAAGATACTCATCTTCGTGAGGAACAATCAGTGCATCTAAGTTGTGTTGAGTGAGCCATTGACGTAGGGCTGTAATACGTTGAGCAATTGGGTGTGACATGGGGGTAGTCCTTGTTAACGGTCCTTGATAAAAAGGCTCTTGGCGAGAAAACGCCAGAGATAGCATAAGCTACCTCTTTTACTATAGGGGTGCAAATCTGTCTGCTAACGCCCAATCAATGAGCCAGATTTAGGGCGTAAAATGGACTTACCATTTAGACTTATGGTTGACGCAGATGATTGGTTTTGGTCTCGATAATTTGTCTGAGCCAGCTTAGTGCCGGATCATTTTGTCGGTCACGATGCCAAAATAGCGTGTAGGCCATCGGTGGAAAATCTAAAGGAATGGGTAACACCACCAGATTCATTTGTTTCGCGATCATTTCAGTAAAGTGTTTTGGGGCCGTAAAAACAAAATCAGTATAAGTACATAAACTGGCCGCACTATTAAAATCAGGCACCGTGATGGCGATATCTCGTTCTAGACCAATATCGGCGAGGCGATAATCCAATAACCAGCGGTCATTACCATCACAGCGAACTTGAACATGGCGTAACGACAAATAAGCATTCAGATTCCAATCAGCTTGCAATATCGGATGATCATGACGTAAGGCGCACATTTGCGTATCGCGAAACACTTCCTGTTCACAGATGTCTTTCGGAGGCAGCATAGTCAGGCGAGCATCATTAATATCAATATCTTTACCCGTGATCCCTAAATCAAGTTCACCAAGCTGTAGTTGTTTAAAAGTTTGTTCACTCCAGGCATGAGTACTGATATTCAGTTTTGGCCCTTGGTTAAAAATGGCGGGTAAAAAATGCGGCAAAATGAGCGAGTAGACACTTTCCACGGCCGCGATATGAAAGCGATGTTCACTCGATTGGGGAGTAAACACTTCCGGCTGATTAATTAGCTCTAACTGGTTAACCAAAATATCCAGTTTAGGTTTGAGAAAGAGCGCCCTAGGAGTGGGTTTTAAGCCATGCGAGCTGCGAATAAAGAGGGGGTCATCAAACTGAATACGTAGTTTGGCTAATGATTTACTGACCGCTGATTGGCTGAGATAGAGGCGATTGGCAGTGCGAGTGACACTCAGTTCTTCGATCAACACTTTTAAACACACTAAAAGATTGAGATCAAGGCGTGCTAGGCTTTCTATCTTCATCTGTTTTTCCTTTATGGAATAATGGGAATGATTATACGCCATTTTTGTTCATATCACCTTGGTATTACTATACGCGCATCTCTATAACACCGTTTTATATGGAATGATCCCGTGAGCGTCACAGCAATCCCCACTCCAAGCCGTCTGCAATTGGCTCTCTTAACACTATTGGTGCTATTTAGTCCTTTAGCGATAGATATTTATTTACCCGCATTACCCAAAATTGCTCAAACGTTTCACGTGGAACACACGTTAGCACAAGATACGATTACTTGGTTTTTATTCGCTATGGGGGTGGGGCAACTGTTTGCTGGCCCTTTGGCGGATAAGTACGGACGTCGAACTGTTGCATTAGTAGGGGTTAGCATCTATACCTTGAGCGCTTTATTGGCGTGGAGTGCGCAAAGTATTGAATGGATGCTAATTGCTCGGTTGTTACAAGGCTTAGGTGCGTGCGCGACATCGGTAGCAGCTTTTGCAACAGTTCGCGATCTTTTCGGCCCAGAGCGCAGTGGTAAAATGATCAGCTACTTAAATGGTGCGATTTGTTTTATTCCCGCTCTGGCCCCCATTTTGGGTAGTTGGTTAACCCAGCAGTTTGGCTGGCGCGCTAATTTTAGTTTTATGGCGGGGTTTGCTATGACGGTGGGCTTGTTGATGCTCATCAGTATGAAAGAAACCAACCCTGTTACCGAGAAGCAAGCTTACTTTGCTTGGTCTCGTTATTGGTCGGTGCTAAAAACGCCTTCGTTTTTGTTCCATGCCTCACTATGCCTGTTGGCAATGGCGGTGATTTTAGCTTATGTCGTCTCTGCGCCGTTAATTTTAATGGATAGATTAGGGCTGACCATGAATCAATTTACCTTCTGGTTTGGTATCAATGCGCTAGTTAACATTGTCGCTTGTTTATCAGCACCTAAAATGATGGATAGAGTCGGCACACATCGCACCTTAGTGTTGGGCATTATCGCACTGCTGGTGGGAGGAAGCGTGATGGTGATGCTGGCTCAGGTTACCACCGCGTTAGCGTTTATGTTGCCAATTTTTATTTCATCCATAGGCTTTGCATGGATCCTTGGCGCAGCAGCGGGCAAAGCGTTAGCCCCATTTGGTGACCGAGCAGGAACCGCGGCGGCTTTATTAGGTTTATTCCAAATGAGTGGCTCAGGTTTGCTGGTCGGTACACTGCAACGTTTAAGTTTTGAACCACAAATTTTGATTGCTTTGCATATGTGGTTGGTGGCTCCAGCCCTGATCATTTTGTTTTCAAAAGTGGGTCGTCGTTGGCATCAATGGGCGCTGGATTCTTAAATCATTAGGCGCAATGGATGATTCTTACCTTTAACGATCTCGCCAAGTCGCTTGGGTATCGCAAGAAGTTAAGAGATAACTATTTTCTCGATTCGAGAAGATGTGTATATTATCGTCTCTTGCTCTTAATACTGTTTGGGAATCACGCTACGATGTCAATGACCACTTATGAAATGGCTCGCATTTTAGAACAACTGGATGAGTCACCGGAAAAGGTGATGTTTGGTAAGTTGCTCAGTGAGTTAGGTAATCAAAGTAGTGAGCGCATCAGAAGTGCGGCTAAGCAAGTCCCATTGCCTATATTGCGCGATTTGGTATATCAATTTGAGCAAGTTATTAACGCACGTAAAGGCGAGCAAGTGGAGATCATGGCCAAGCAATTGGCTGAGCAAGGTATTTCAGCGCAAGAATTATTAAATTACCTGAACAAGTAAGTTTCCGTGGGATATTGTCCCGAGTGATATTGATAGAAGTAAACCCCACATCATGCGTGTTGGGGTTTGTTTTTTTTATGGGTTAACGTTGCGCTTAATTGGGTTTTGTAACGAGATCAAGGTTTCGGTGGATTGCACTTCATCAATGGCTTGCAGCTTATCGATCAACACGTATTGCAGTTCTTCAATTGAGCGGCACATCAGCTTAACAAAAATATTGTACGCCCCTGTGGTGTAGTAAGCTTCAACCACTTCTTCTAATGCATTCAACTTAGCCAGTGCAGAGTGATAATCGCGGGCTGCATTGAGATTAATGCCAATAAAACAGCATACGTCGTAACCGAGTTTTTTGGTATTAACCACCACTTCCGTTTTTTGAATCACTTCCGCGGCTTTCATTTTTTCAATACGTACATGAATGGTAGCTGGGCTCACCGCAAATTGCTTAGCCATTTCTGCATAGGGTGTGCGAGCATCATTCATTAATATTTTTAAAATCGCGCGGTCTAAGTCATCTAATTTGGTGGTGGCAGTTTGCATATCCATACCTAAAGTCAGCCAAGGAATTGTTGATGAGAGCGTTGATAACATGATTTATCGCCACTGCCAATCCTGCTTTGGTCACATTGAGCTAATAAGTTTGAACTTATGGTGAAAATATCGCTGTGCGGATGAAAATTCGCTACACTGGACGCTGTTTTTCTCTCTGGAGTGCCCCTTTGCAGTTACAACTGATATGTGAAGCGCCGCAACGCTTGGCTGAACTAGAACTGCTTGCCCAGCGCTGGCAATTAACCAATAACCAAAACAGCCCCTTTGCTTTGGTGCTCACTGAGCAGCGTTTAGAGTTACGTAAATTGGATGAGCCTAAGTTGGGTGCAATTTATGTTGATTGGGTGAGTGGTGCTGTTGCGCATCGACGTAAATTTGGCGGCGGTAAAGGGCAGTCGATAGCCAAGGCGGTTGGCTTAAATAAAGGCGTGATCCCGACGGTTCTCGATGCGACCGCAGGTTTAGGACGAGATGCATTTGTGCTTGCTTCTTTAGGTTGCCGAGTACAAATGGTCGAACGTCACCCTGTGGTCGCCGCTTTGCTCGATGATGGATTGACTCGCGCTAAGCAAGACAGTGAAATCGGGCCATGGGTTAGCCAACGGGTAACGCTGATCCATGCCTCAAGTCATGCCGCTTTGCAGCAGTTAGCTCTTGATAACCAATTTGCGCAGCCGGACGTGGTATATCTCGATCCTATGTACCCACATCCCGAACATAAGAAAAAAACCGCATTAGTTAAAAAAGAAATGCGAGTTTTTCAATCTTTGGTTGGTGCGGATAATGATGCTGATGAGCTACTGGCTCCCGCATTACAGTTGGCGACTAAGCGTGTAGTGGTCAAGCGGCCAGATTACGCCCCTTGGTTGGCGGAGCAAAAACCGAGTATGACGATTGAGACCAAAAAAAATCGCTTTGATGTTTATGTACTTGCAGCGATGCAAGGTCAGAGTGGTTAAATTGTCGCAAAAATCGCCTTGCGTTTGTGAAAACTTGCCTGTATATCTAACTGCGAATTATTACCATTACTAGTCGGAGTTGTATTTCTTATGGTAAAGCGCTTATGCAAGTTAAATCGTCATGATATTCGTGCTTCATTAGGAGAGGTACATCGCTTAGTCGCGCACACTAACTTCGTTTGTGGCTCTTGTGCGCGCAGCTCGGCGGATAAAGGTGCTTTGTGTAAACCACAGGCGTTACTGAAAAGTGCTCACGCCAACTCTGCTGTGGTGGTGGTGCCGGATGCAGCGTCTGCCGCGCTGAGTTCTGTGCCGTCAACAGCAAGCAAAAAGAGCTTAAAAAAGCAGAAAAAACTGCAGAAAAAGCTTGCTAAAGTTTTGAAAAAACACAGTAAACTGTTAAAGAAGCAACAGTCGATCCAGCGTGAATTTGCGAAAATAAACCCTCAGCTCACCGAACAACAAACTCAGCTTTTAAATGGCGCTCAATTTCATTAGTTAACCTGCGGCTCGGGAGATGAGCATAGGCAAGTGAAAGCGAGATTGCTCAACGGAATTCACTTGCCGCTTATCTGCAATGTTAAGCCGCTGAGGTGTCATCTCATGGGCTGTTTGACGGTTACTGAGCGTATTGCGCAGCGACCCGTCGCTTTACCCACGTTTCGTTCAACCACAATGAGAACAAAATAATCCCGCCACCAAGGGATAAGCGCAGCACATCCACATCCCGATTCCAGATTAATAAATTAACGATTAAACCTGCCGGCACTAAGGCATTATTCATAATCGCTAACGCCCCCGCGTTAACTTGGCAAGCGCCTTTATTCCATACAAAGTAGCCTAACCCTGAGGCAATTAGACCTAGATAGAACAAGATCCCCCATTGGAGTGATGTGGTCGGCAGCTGCTGATGATTACCGAGCAGCAAAAAGGCGACACTCGCGACAACGAAAGCGCCAAGATAAAAATAACCAAAAACCGTATGTTGTGATAAGTCAGAGGGTTGCTTTTCCATTAGGTATTTGTAACCAACCTGACCAATCGCAAAGCACAGGTTTGCGCCTTGTACGACTAAAAAGCCGAGTAAAAAATTAGGATTAACTTGGGCAAACTGGATACATGCCGTACCCAGTACCGCTATCGCAGCCGTTAACAAGTACCAAGGTGAGAAACGTCCTTGTAATGCATCATAAATGAGCGTGACATAAATCGGAGTGAAGACAGTAAAAAGCAGCACTTCAGGGACGGAAAGTAATAAAAAGGATTGGTAATAAAAGCAGTACATTACCCCTAGTTGGATACCGCCAATCGCCATCAGTTTGGCGATCAGCGGTTTGGGAACGTGTTTTATTTTTAAAAAAGGTAAAAAGACTAGGCTAGCAAGGGCGACACGCAGCCAAACGGAAAACCAAGCATCAACTTGCCCAGCGAGATAGACGCCAATCAAACTAAACGAAAAAGCCCACAGCAAGGTCACTACAGATAAGTACGGCATAAATATCAATCATCATTTAAACGTATCTGCAGTGTAACCGAGTTTTTTACCAGCGTCAGTCGTTGAGTGGTACTACCAACATATCTACCGGAGAGCAGTTGATCAGTTGACGAGTGGAAGAAAGAATTTTACTCCAGAAATCTTGATGGTGACCACACACCACAAGGTCAATATTGAATTCACCAATGGTATTGCAGAGTTCATTACTGAGGTCACCACTTCCGACCAAAGTATGTTTGATCGGGAAGTTAGCGTATTCCGCCAGCGCTTTTAACTGTTTTTGTGCCATCTCCATCGAATGATGTTGAGTTTCTGCCAAATTAATATCGATCAGGCCGGTATAGAGTTCGGCGTAATTAACATCAATATGGATAAAAGAGATTTCTGCATT
The DNA here is from genome assembly GCA_007124475.1 of Vibrio sp. Classification (GTDB taxonomy): domain Bacteria; phylum Pseudomonadota; class Gammaproteobacteria; order Enterobacterales; family Vibrionaceae; genus Vibrio. The sequence goes on from SLFB01000338.1 coordinate 12,322, forward strand.
CAGTGGCTTCGCCAATGCTACAGCTCTGTCGATCAAGAGTTTGCTGTCTTCAGACAGGTCGATCGCAACCAAAATATGTTGATAACTCATCATGCATTCTCCTTGCTAGTGACCATGAATAGGTTAGCACGTTACCAAAGTGATTTTTGCTAAAGTGATCTCATATCAACTTTATCTCGTAATCCCAATCAGGCAATAGAAAAAGATCATGGTATAGTGATCACGGTTACCATTAATCTTACTTTAGGAGTCATCCATGCTTTCACCTGCCATGATTGATCATTTGAATGAACAAATTAATCTCGAATTTTTTTCATCCAATCTATACTTACAAATGAGTGCTTGGTGTGAGGACAAAGGTTTTGAAGGTGCCGCTGAGTTTTTACGGTCACACGCCGTAGAAGAAATGCAGCACATGCAACGTTTGTTTACTTATGTCAGTGAAACTGGAGCAATGCCAATTTTGGGAGCCATTGCGGCACCTAAACATGATTTTGCTAGTTTAGGAGAAGTGTTTCGTGAAACTTACGAACACGAGAAAATGATCACTCAACAAATAAATAAGTTGGCTCATGTGGCTTTTACGGCTCAGGATTATTCAACGTTTAATTTTCTTCAGTGGTATGTTGCGGAGCAGCACGAAGAAGAGAAGTTGTTTAAAGGGATCTTAGACAAGCTAGAACTGGTTGGTGAAGACGGTAAAGCGCTGTTTTTCATCGATAAGGATCTAGCAGCATTAGCAAAAGCAGGCTCATCTTCAGTAATGGATGCCAGCGCCGAATAGACTCAGTGCCAATAGTAAACCGCTGATCGTCTTTGCTGGGTATCCTTACGAAGAGCTAGGGAGGAAGAGATGATCAGTGGAGATACCATTCTACTTGGACTAATGATAGTCACTGGGATTAATATTGTTCGGTATGTTACCGCATTACGTTCTTTAATTTACATTATGCGTGAAGCGCATCCATTACTTTACCAACAAGTTGATGGGCGTGGCTTTTTCAGTACACAAGGCAATGTGACCAAGCAAGTCCGTTTGTATCATTATCTTAAGACCAAAGAGTATCATCACCATCATGACCCTGTATTTACTGGCAAGTGTTCGCGGGTTAGAGAACTATTTATTTTATGTTGTGCTTTGCTGATGGTGACTTCACTGGCCGCTTTTCTGTTATGAGTCAATGATTGGCAAGTGAGGGGTTTGTGGTTAAAATAACCGCCCTAGTTAATAAGGATGTGCTTGCGGCGCATCCTTTTTTATTTGTGAGAGTTGTGGTTGATGGCTGAAAAAGTAGACGTAATTGTAGTTGGTGCTGGAGCAGCAGGGCTGATGTGTGCGGCGCAAGCAGCGCAACGAGGTCGCCAAGTGCTCGTGCTTGATCACGCAAAAAAACCAGGTCGGAAAATTTTAATTTCCGGTGGTGGACGGTGTAATTTTACCAATTACGATGTTTCAGCTAGCAACTATCTATGCCGCAATCCACATTTTGTGAAATCGGCGTTATCTCAGTACAGCAACTGGGATTTTATCTCACTGGTCAGTAAACATGGGATTGAATTTGAAGAGCGTGAACATGGTCAGCTGTTTTGTGTCGATTCAGCGAAAGAGATTGTTAACTTATTATTGGCCGAGTGCGATCAGCCAACGCTGAAGCAGCGTTATCAAGTCGATATCCAAACCATTAGTCAAATCGCGGATGGCTTTGTACTGCAAACCTCACAAGGCACTTGGCAGTGTCAATCGTTGGTGATTGCTACCGGAGGTCTATCGATGCCCAAATTAGGAGCAACGCCGTTTGGCTATAAAGTGGCGGAACAATTTGCAATTCCTGTATTACCAACCTGTGCGGGTTTGGTGCCATTTACTCTGCATGTTGCCGATAAAGAGGCCTTTGCTGAACTGTCGGGAATTGCGTTGCCGGTTGACATTCACGCCCCCTGCGGTACCAGTTTTAAAGAAGCATTATTATTTACTCATCGCGGTCTATCAGGGCCGGCGGTGCTGCAAATTTCCTCTTACTGGCAGCCAGGCCAAAGCCTGACCATTAACTTATTGCCCAATGTGGACGTGGATCATGCCTTAGCCGAGGCTCGTGAACAGCATCCTAATCAAACCTTAAAAACCACCTTGTCGCGCTTATTGCCCAAGCGTTTGGTAGAAGTGCTTATTGAGCGTGGTTTATTGGTCGATAAAACGATGAAACAGCTCACCCCTACGGTGCTGAAACAAACAGCGCAAGCCTTGCAAGAGTGGCAAATTGTCCCTAACGGAACCGAAGGGTATCGCACCGCAGAAGTGACCTTAGGTGGCGTGGATACCGACTGGCTGTCTTCTAAAACCATGGAATGCAAAACCGTACCCGGTCTGTTTTTTATCGGTGAAGTGATGGACGTGACAGGCTGGCTTGGTGGGTATAATTTCCAATGGGCTTGGTCGAGCGGCTATGTTGCCGGTCAATGGGTGTAGTACGCACCCGACAGCGTTTTTATTGCTGTACTTTAGCGCGGTTGGTGGTCCATTTCATTTGCTGAATCACTAACCCGCTAATAATAAACACTAAACCGATAATGGTGGTGGGATGAATG